>JBMYXW010000961.1:0-501 GCA_049608825.1 Chitinophagales bacterium | reverse complement strand
AATTTGCACAGAAAAATTTGGGTCGAGAAAAAGCAGTCGGTAAAGTTCCTATGGACAGATTCAACCTTTGGGGCGGCTCACTTTCGATTGGACATCCTTTTGGCGCAACGGGCGCACGATTGATGACAACTACTGCACATAGATTGATTGCAGAAGGTGGGAAATATGGATTATTGGCGGCTTGTGCAGCGGGAGCGCATGGTCATGCGATGATTTTGGAGAGGATTTGAACAAGAACTGCTAGATAAAAAGGAACTACTGAGGAAGGTAAGACGTAAGCGAAACTTTGACAACGGTCGCAGACCTTGTCAACAGTTGAAGCAAATACAAAAAAGCCATCGAATGAAAAATCATCCGATGGCTTTCTATTTATAGCCTACCCAATAGATTGGACAGGAGTATTATTCATTCAATCTTACAACTGAACATTCAATGCAAAGTTGAAAGTAGTTCCCAACTGACTGAAATGGTATCCATCATAAGTCATTTGAGAATAACGTT
>JBMYXW010000960.1:0-506 GCA_049608825.1 Chitinophagales bacterium | reverse complement strand
GGAAGATGTACGGGAATTTAGAGAGGAGGAAATAAGTGAGAGGTAGAAGGTAAGAAGTAGGAGGTATAAGCTGCTTTTTTTATCCTAAACAAAAACACAAAACCAATACCCAAACACAATTATCAACACAAACACACAAACACAAAACCAACACAAACACATAAAAAAAAAATCATGGCAAAAATTATCATTCCAACACCGCTTAGAAAATTTACAGGCGGCAAATCATCTTTTGAATCCAATGGTACGACTGTTCAAGCAGTTGTCGACAATTTAGTAGCCGAAAACGAAAGTTTAGGGCAGCAAATACTAGACAGTTCGGGCAGTATTCGTTCTTTTATTCGGGTATATGTTGGTGACGAAGACATTAACGAATTGGAGGGAGCAGATACCGCAATTAATGAGAATACAATTATCAGTATTGTACCTGCAATTGCAGGCGGGATTCAGTGATTTTCAAACGATTCAGCAAATTTGACAGATTTTGTCAAAGAGCCAGCAATTTC
>JBMYXW010000959.1:0-508 GCA_049608825.1 Chitinophagales bacterium | reverse complement strand
GAAACGATATTGTCAAAAGACGGTTCTCAATCTTGTGCTACTTGTCATGACCAAAACAATGGTTTTTCGGACTCTGCTCGTTTTTCGATTGGTGTAGAATTAATGCCCGGAAAACGACAAGCAATGCCGATTTTTAATATGGCGTGGCATACCAATCAATTCTTTTGGGACGGAAGAGCGAATTTATTACGTGACCAAGCATTATTGCCTATTCAAGACCCTTTGGAAATGAATGAAACTTTGGATAATGTCATCACAAAATTGAGTGATACCGAAATGTATCGCAATCAGTTTATGCGTGCGTTTGGTTCTGAAGCGATTACAGAAGAGAAAATGTCATTGGCATTAGAACAGTTTATGTTAAGCATCGTTTCGCATGACTCGAAGTATGACCGATACCTTGCAGGCGAAGTCCAATTAACTGATAGCGAAGAACGAGGTCGTATTTTATTTGAAACAGAATACAATCAATTTTTCCCTGACCAATCAGGTGCAGATTGTGCACATT
>JBMYXW010000958.1:0-513 GCA_049608825.1 Chitinophagales bacterium | reverse complement strand
GAAGGCTATGGAAGAAGAAGGTATAAACAAGAATACATTCGATTCATCATCTTTGCCTTAGCCTCCAATGACGAAACAATCGACCACCTCGAAACACTCTATGAAACAGGCTCTTTAACCAATCAATCCTTATACGAAGACCTGCACAAAAGACTGAATATATTAGGCATTAAAATTAATAATTTTCTAAAGAGTGTGCAAAAGTATCATAAATCCGAAAAATAATAAAGTCATCCAAAGCATCAACCAAGCATCAACCAAGCATCAACCAAGCATCAAAATTTAAGTTATAATATGCAATACCCAAAATACAACACGCTCGAAAAATTAGTCCACATTGACTCACCAAGTGGATTCACCCACAAAGCCTGCAAGTATGTGTTTGATTTACTTCAAAGCTATGGTTACAATCCTAAATTCACCAATAAAGGAGCCGTCACCTGCGATTTAGGTGAAAAACCAACCATTGCCTTTGCAGCCCATGTCGACACATTGGGTGCAATCGTAACGGGA
>JBMYXW010000957.1:0-513 GCA_049608825.1 Chitinophagales bacterium | reverse complement strand
ACGCATTGTACGAGCAGGGTTTGTCATCAGGTGATTATGGATTGCCAACGAGCGAAACGATTTCGTTGGGGATTCACGAATCGCAGTCCCGACTTTGGGAAAACAATGTGGGGCGTGGATTGCCATTTTGGAAAGCCAACTATTCGGCATTACAGCAGACTTTCCCTGAGAACTTGGAAAATGTATCTTTGCAGGACTTTTACAAATCCATGAATTTGGTGAAGCCTTCCTTGATTCGCACGAATGCGGACGAGTTGACCTATCATTTCCATATTTTGGTGCGTTTCGAGATTGAAAAGGCATTGATTGAAGGCAGCATTGAAGTAAAGAATTTAGACGAAGTGTGGGTTGAAAAGTACAAGGAGTATTTAGGTATTGAAGTGCCTTCCGACTGTGAGGGAATTTTGCAAGATATTCACTGGTCACATGGTAGTTTGGGTTATTTCCCTACTTATTCTTTGGGCAGTTTTTATGCCGCACAGTTTTATGCACAAGCGAACAAGGATGTACCCA
>JBMYXW010000956.1:0-520 GCA_049608825.1 Chitinophagales bacterium | reverse complement strand
CTTGTTTAGTTATCATGGTTTGCCAGTACGCCAATTGGTCAAAGCAGATTTGGGAAATCATTGTAATAAAACGAAAGACTGTTGTTTGACAATCTCAGATAAGAATCAGCATTGTTATAGCGCTCAATGCCATGCTACAACCAAAGCCTTAGTCAAAGAAATGGGCTTGATAGAGGGACAATATACCACTTGTTTTCAATCAAGATTAGGCAAAGAGCCTTGGGTCGAACCTTATACCACAGATGTTCTTCAGCAACGTGCAGATGCAGGAAATAAACGCTTGTTAGTTTTTTGCCCTGCTTTTGTGGCAGATTGCTTGGAAACAACCATAGAAGTATCGGTAGAATATATGGAGGAGTTTGAAGAGATGGGAGGAGAGCATGTACAATTAGTCGATAGTTTGAATGGTCATCCTCGATGGGTTACTGGACTTAAAAATATTATTCTAGAGGCTTAAGTACCTGACCCATAGCCGTCAGGTTAAAGCACCTTTTATAGTATAAAAAAACAAAAAGCAGCC
>JBMYXW010000955.1:0-521 GCA_049608825.1 Chitinophagales bacterium | reverse complement strand
TCGGACTTCAAAGTGGCGGTGGATA
Source organism: Chitinophagales bacterium (assembly GCA_049608825.1). Classification (GTDB taxonomy): domain Bacteria; phylum Bacteroidota; class Bacteroidia; order Chitinophagales; family UBA2359; genus JAUHXA01. The sequence continues at coordinate 496 of JBMYXW010000955.1, read as the reverse complement.
ACGACAAAAAAGAAGCACAAGTTTCTGTGAATGTGAAAAATATGGGAAAAATAGAGGGTGAAGAAGTAGTTCAGTTGTACATTCGTGACCGAGTGGCAAGTGTGGCTCGTCCTATCAAAGAATTGAAGGGCTTTGATAAGATTGCATTGAAGGCTGGAGAGAGTCAAACGGTTGAGTTTATATTGACCGAAAAGGAATTGGGTTTTTATGACAATCAAGGGAAATTTGTTGTGGAGAGTGGTGAGTTTGATGTGATGATTGGAGGGAGTTCGGAGACGGTGTTGAAGGAGAGTTTTAGATTGGATTAAATTTCAGCCATTTGTAGAGACGTTTTACTAAAACGTCTGTACGTGTTGAGATGTAGTTGAACAAGAATGTTGGTTTCAGAAGAATTTTCTTGTAAGAAGTATTGTTTCAATTGTCATTCTGAAAGAATCTTGTTGATGAATTACTAAGAAACAACTAAATGAGAATCTACTTTACAAAAGAGTTTTGT
>JBMYXW010000954.1:0-524 GCA_049608825.1 Chitinophagales bacterium | reverse complement strand
ACAATTACAAGTTTGAGGAATTTCAATTAGCTTGGGAGTTGCTGCCATGTTTCAATCCCAAAATGGTACAATTACAAGTTCCATTTCATGTTGTTGGTATTTTTGTGCAAATTTGTTTCAATCCCAAAATGGTACAATTACAAGGGGAAATGTTTCATCTGTAGAAGCGTTTGTTGAATGTTTCAATCCCAAAATGGTACAATTACAAGGAGTCGTTGCTGTGTGGTCTGCTACCATTTCATCAAGTTTCAATCCCAAAATGGTACAATTACAAGTAATGAAATTTTCCTATCTTATTTCAGCTATGCAATGTTTCAATCCCAAAATGGTACAATTACAAGACTGAATAACGCCATCAAAAGCAATAGAGATTTAAGAGTTTCAATCCCAAAATGGTACAATTACAAGTGTGAAGAAGGGGGTGAGGAGTAATGGAACAGGAATGTTTCAATCCCAAAATGGTACAATTACAAGCTTTCGCTGCAAAAGAATTGTTTGAATTAGAGGCATGTTTCAATCCCAAA
>JBMYXW010000953.1:0-525 GCA_049608825.1 Chitinophagales bacterium | reverse complement strand
AGTGCAATTTCTGCAACTATCGAAGGGTTACGCCCGATGCTGATAGAAACTCAAGCCCTTGTCAGTACTGCGGTTTATGGAAATCCACAACGTTCTGCAACGGGTTTCGATATGCGCCGTTTAAGTATGCTTTTAGCGGTTTTAGAAAAACGATGTAATTTGCCTTTGGCTCAATTTGATGTCTTTTTGAATATTGCTGGTGGCATAAAAGTAGATGATCCTGCTATTGATTTGGCAATTGTTGCCGCCTTGATTTCTTCTTTGGAAGATGTTGGTATTCCAAACGACGTTTGTTTTGCAGGTGAAGTTGGGCTTTCGGGGGAAGTTCGAGCCGTTAATCGAATTGACCAACGGATTCAAGAAGCCGATAAATTAGGTTTTAAAACTATTTTTATTTCAAAATATAACACCAAAGGTTTAGATAAATCACGTTATAAAATTGGAATTTATACCATTGGAAAAGTAGAAGAACTTTTAGATGCGTTGTTTAAATAGTTCGAATTATAGGTTTTAATAAAGAAAACG
>JBMYXW010000952.1:0-532 GCA_049608825.1 Chitinophagales bacterium | reverse complement strand
AAATTCAGCAGTATTTTTCTTATAAAAATGGCTTAAATCTAATTTACTATTTCGGTATCATAACCGTTTGAATGGCTTTTCCATCAATAGAAATATTCGTTGATGAATTACCTAATTTCAATGTAATCTCTTTTTTTGTAGCCTCTGGATTGAATACAATCACTGCAATCGAACCATCAGGATTTTGAGTAGCAGTGACTTGAAGGCTTTCATTTTCATTTTCAAAACCAATTCTAACGGCTCCTGGTCGAATGAATTTACTAAAATGAGCTAATGTATAATATAACGGTGTCATGTAAACTTCATCAGCTTCGGTATCAACCAAAATAGGAGCAACACACCAATTATTCGCCCAATTAGGACCACCTTTTCTATCCAAAACCATGTTCCAGTCAACCCAACCGTCAACCCAATTATTCAAACAACCAATAATATCACGAGCATAGCGATAAACAGGAACATAAGGTTTATGCAAGTGTTTATTTTCATCTTTTGCCCACGTATATCCCCAATCTTTGGCTTCTTTAGCCCA
>JBMYXW010000951.1:0-536 GCA_049608825.1 Chitinophagales bacterium | reverse complement strand
CTAATGAAGATTTAAAAGAAGCACTGATAGAAGTGAAAGTAATTAGAAATGGACAAAAGAAAGGTACAACTTTACAAGAATTGATAGATGAGTTCTAAATCGCCACCATCAAAACCCACATTTTGAAAGGTTTTAACTTGTTTTACACCTCTCCACTCCAACTGTTGCCAAAATTGGAAATTGTTGGCAAAGTCTTCGTTAAACCACTTTTCCCCCAATTCCTCCGTTACTTAGAAAACACTTACTTTCGTTTTCTTAAAATACCCAAACGTCAAAATTGAAGTACAACCAACATATCATTACCCAAAAGCATTTCGTGAAAGTCATCCTATTTCTAATAGCAATAACTCTGCAATTCAAAGTAAGTGTTGCTCAACAAACGGATTCCCTAAAAGCCCCATCAGTCGTTAATCGTCCACCGTCCACTGTTTCAAATCTCCGAACCAAAACCCTCTACCTCAATAAAAACCAACAAGCAGATACTATAAAACTCGACACCCTCACCATCGTCCCCAATTCCATAAAAATCCAACCTC
>JBMYXW010000950.1:0-537 GCA_049608825.1 Chitinophagales bacterium | reverse complement strand
TCTTGTGAACGTGCATCGGAATAATCGGATAACAAGGAGGAGTAAGGTGGAATGATTGTACCGCTTACTTGGACTGGGAAAACTTGTTGGGCTTGTGTGGTATTGAAGTGGAGGAATGATAATAGGAAAAACAGTCCAATTTTAAGCCCGTTCAAGCCTCCAGACTTGAACGAAATCCTTGAGGCAAGTCTCCAGACTTGCAGGTGGCGTATAAATTCAAATGCAAGTTTCAAATGCAAATCCAAAATGGAATTTGTGTTTTCATTTTGTGAATATTCATTCTGCCGTAACTTCACTCGGACATCCCCCCCGCCCCCTTCAAAGGGGGAGTTGGAGTCGTTGTTTATTCCCCCTTTGAAGGGGGCTAGGGGGATGTCTTCACGTATTGCATTTGAGTTTGATAATTGAGTTGTATATAATGGCATCATTTATTTTGTTTTTTGGTTGCGAAATTGAACTGATAACCGATATTGGCGATGAACTCATTGGATTTTTGATTCAAGCCAATATTGTTTTTGCTCAAACGATTGAGCAACA
>JBMYXW010000949.1:0-543 GCA_049608825.1 Chitinophagales bacterium | reverse complement strand
AGGGGTGGGGCAATGGCTTTTTGTTGGACGGGTTCGGCTATGACCGAGAGGTTGTTTTCTTGTTGTGTTTGTTGGTTTTGCTCCTTTTTTTGTTGGAGGGTGTCGAAGGAGTTTTCTCTGCGTTGGAGCGAGGATTGAGAATTGCGTTCGGCTCGTTTGTACATGAGTGTTTGGATTTTTAGTAGAATTGAGAGTGTAGTATTTTTTTGAGGTAGGTTGCTAAGATAGTATTTATTATGGAGTTTTAAAAAAATGGATGTGATTAATTTTTATCGTTTTTTGGTTGGCAGGGGGAGTGTTACGGAAGGTGTTGGTTTTTAAGGGGTTTTACTTCAACCGTTGTCAAGGTCTGCGACCATTGACAAGGTTAGTGAAAACCTTGACAACACCTGAAAGGTTTGTCAACGGTTGTAATGGAACGGAAATACAAACTTTCTTTTAATTACTTCTACCTCTATTTGTTTTTTGAAAGAAGTGCGTCTATTTTTGTAGGATTGTAAACCTCTAAGTTCGCTAAAAACTGCGGTTAAAAATAGAAAAGGA
>JBMYXW010000948.1:0-546 GCA_049608825.1 Chitinophagales bacterium | reverse complement strand
CCAAAGTCTCCATTTTCCCTGCCAATCGCCTTTGAAAAATCGGCGAATCATGCACATATTCCATCACCTTATCCGCCTTCCAAACTCCCATCGCATACCACATCGTACTCGTCTCACCCATACTATACCCCATCACCTTCTTAGGCTTCACCCCAAAATACGATTGCAGAATATGCGTATAAATCGCCGAAAACGAAACACCCACCGCCATTGCACCGATTGCGTCCAATTCTGTTTTGTAGAGACGTTTTACTAAAACGTCTGTACGTATTTGTTCGTCCACCGTCTCCCGTCCACCGTAAAGCTTCCTCGAAAACAACATACTCTCCACATTCGGCACCTGCTCCTCAAACCAATCATACAAATTCGGAAACAACGAAAACAACTCCTGCCCAAGCCCTTGATATGCATTAGAAGAACCAGGATAAACAAACGTCACCTCCGCATCTTTCCCCAAAGGTTTCGCCGCAAAATAACTCCCATTAGGAGTCCGCCAAGTTTTCCCTGCTTCAAAAGTTCGCTCCAAAGTTTTCAAAGCATAGGAAA
>JBMYXW010000947.1:0-553 GCA_049608825.1 Chitinophagales bacterium | reverse complement strand
CATCTTTTTTATTCTTACGGTGGCGAGCTATCCACAAGAAGCGATTGTACAGCTTCCGACAAGCATTGTTTTCTACATTTGTTTGGCGGCTGTTGTGCGCCTCAAAGATTTTGATATGGAAATGGTGGAAGACGAGGAAGGCGAATTGGTGGATGTGGAAGAGGACAGAGTTTATCCTGTGAAGGTGGAAAGACGGGTAGAGATGATATAAGTACTTGACCAATTTTGAATATTGAATGATAAATTTTGAATAAATTAGGGGTGAAATTTGAAACAGACAAAGTGCCTTAAATGTATCTATTAATTTTTGAATATCAATAAATTTGCTTAAAATGAAAAGGGCTGCTTTACATCTCACAAAGCAGCCCTTTTTTTATTCATTGATACCAACAATAAACTGTCTAAAATTTATTGCACAAAAGCATACTGCATCGTATTTACGTTCAAGGTTACATTGTAAGTACCTGCTGTGACAGAAATATCTGATCCATCAACTGAACCCACACCAACAGGAAAATCTGATCCTCCCCAATTGATTGCCCAATCGTCATTG
>JBMYXW010000946.1:0-555 GCA_049608825.1 Chitinophagales bacterium | reverse complement strand
TGATTTGAGATTAGAAGTGAATATTAAGAGTGTTGAACCGTTGTCAAGGTCTGCGACCGTTGACAAGGTTGGACGGAGATTGAATATTGTTGGGGATGCTTCTGTTTGGAAGGGTGGATTGCGGATTTATGAGGTGACGGATTTGGGGATTTGTGTGGAGGAGGGTTCACTTCAACCGTTGTCAAAGTCTTCGACTGTTGACAAGGTTTCCGTTCGTGGTAGTGAAAACTTTGACAAGGGCTTGCAGCCTTCTCAACAGTTGAGCGGATTGGTGACGGATGAAAAGGAAATGGAAGTGGTTTTGAGGAATTTGGAATTGCCTGTTTTTGTTTTGGAAAATAACGGTGGACAAAAAGCGGCTACGAATGATTTAGGAACAGCTTCAATAGCAGCGCAAGAAGGTTGGAAGTTAGTGGCTTGTCAGGGGGCTTCAACTCCTGAAATGTTGGGGGATGCGGAGTTTTGTCGGTTTCATGGGACGAAATATGCGTATAAAACGGGGGCGATGGCGAATGGGATTGCTTCTGCGGAATTGGTGATTGCGATGGGTAAGGC
>JBMYXW010000945.1:0-565 GCA_049608825.1 Chitinophagales bacterium | reverse complement strand
AGAGTAGGGGAGTGGATGGTAATTTGTGTTGGGTGAACAGGTTGTGGATTTTTTGGATTTCAATTTTGGAGTCAAGGAGTTCCTTCAATTTTCCATTGGCATTGAAGTCGGATTTGAAGATTGCTTTTTTATTTTCAGGTGTTTGTAGAGACGTTTTACTAAAACGTCTGTACGTATCAGGATTGGTGTTATCAAAATTGATGGGAGCGATTCCTAAAAAACTGTCTTGTCGATTTGCCTTCACCTTGTTTTTTTGATCCTCAAACCACAAGGTTGCAGAGTAATGATAAGAAATTTGGAAAGCTTCAATTAAATACTGTTTATGCTTGGGTGTCTGTGTGTTTTGTAGAGACGTTTTACTAAAACGTCTGTACGTGTCTGTGCTTTCGTCCACCGTCTGCCGTCCACCGTCCATCGTCTGCCGTACCAACACATCAAATGGCAGTCTATGCAAACAATCATCAGGTATCACCACCAATTGTTCACAATGAGGTTCTTCCAATAAAACAGGCTCTAATAATTGCTCATACAATTGTGCTCCCAAATCCTTCAAATCATCCTCATC
>JBMYXW010000944.1:0-566 GCA_049608825.1 Chitinophagales bacterium | reverse complement strand
TATTGTACATTTATTACCACCGAGGAATACCGAAATCTCGGCACAAGTTCTATATTCCTCCGTTGAAGTTCTAAACCTTTATTGAAGTATGAGCAGTGGGGATATGGATTTCTGAATAAAGTTACCGCCTAAATTTTCAAAGAATTAAAGAACCAAGCCAACTTATAGTATGAGTTCCTTTTCATCTAGCGTTCTTGTTCAAAACGAGGTTGTTGCACCAAATACAAAGTTCCTGCGGTCATTAAGAGCAAAGCCAAGATGATTAAGCCCCATTCGGAGAGGGTGGGAACTTCGAGGTTGGTGGTGGTAGCAGTTGCACAGTTTTCTGCTAAATAGATTTGATTGGTTGTTCCATCATTACCATACCACACCACGTTGCTGCCGTCTATTTGTGGAAACTGGTTGTTAGTAGAAGTATTGCCATCTTGTGTAGATACTTTGGTCACATTGCTGCCATCGTACAGATAGATTTGACGGGTCGTTCCGTCATTACCCCTCCATACCACAATGCTGCCGTCTATTTGTGGAAATCGGTTGTCAGTAGAAGTATTGCCATCTTGTGTAGA
>JBMYXW010000943.1:0-567 GCA_049608825.1 Chitinophagales bacterium | reverse complement strand
GGGCATTAACAAAAGTGTATTTTTCCCTTGGTCAAAATGAGGGCGTTGAGGCATGAAATAGTCCGTTGTTTCGTATAAAATCATCGCTCTTTCTACAGCTGCAATTGCTTCAATCGGAGTGATTATTTGACGGAGATGTTGGGAATTGAGGTATTTCATTTGGTTGAATGGTTGAATGGTTGAATGGTTGAATGGTTGAATGGCTACAAAACCAACAATTTAGCAATTCAACAGTTTATCAATAAAGTATTTTTTCATTATCCATTTTCAATTCCCCATCTATCCATTCTTTAGCCGTATTCATCAACCATTTACCATCCGCAGATTCCAAAGGTTCACCATACGAAAATCGAATCGGAATTTTTCTTCTCCGAAAGCATCGCATAAAATGTCCCAAAAACTCATCATCATCCACAAATGCTGCTTCTCTCAAATGTTTGTAGTGAATCGCCACAGGAACAACACGAATACCTTCGGTTGCAGCTACTTCAAATGAACCTATTTTGAAGTCAATCGTTTTCGCTTCAAGGTGACTCGTTCCTTCAGGGTAAATAATGACATGATGTC
>JBMYXW010000942.1:0-571 GCA_049608825.1 Chitinophagales bacterium | reverse complement strand
GGAAAAGTTGCGAAATGGCATGACACAATTGGAAGGAACGGCTAAAGAAATTAAAGCGATTGCAACGTATTTTGATGGTGCATTTAATTTTAGTAAAACAGCAACGAAGGCAAACTTTCAAAAAGAAGCTAAGGATTATGGTATTTTGCATTTAGCGATGCACGGAAAACCAAGTTTGGAAGAACCTGATTATGCTTATTTGGTGTTTTCTGATGTCGAAAATGACACGACCAATTTATTATATCATTATGAAATCACGTCCTTAGAAACCAATGCTCAATTAGCCGTTTTGAGTGCTTGTGAAACTGGGGTTGGAAAAAACTTGGAAGGCGAAGGCGTTATTAGTTTAGGCAAAGGGTTTATGTATGCAGGTGTGCCGAGTGTGGTGATGAGTCTTTGGAAAATGAATGATAAATCGACGAGTGAATTAATGCCATTATTCTACGAAAACTTAGCCGCAGGAATGCGAAAAGACAAGGCCTTACATAAAGCTAAAATCGACTATTTGGATAATTCAACTTCGGCAACAGCTTACCCGTTTTATTGGGCAGGTTTTGTGAGTTTTGGCGAT
>JBMYXW010000941.1:0-575 GCA_049608825.1 Chitinophagales bacterium | reverse complement strand
AACTTCCTTGCGGTCTGCCTTTTATAATTTCATCAATGGCTTGTAATTGTACCATTTTGGGATTGAAACTTAAAATAATCAAAGCCCTTTGCTTCACCGTTCAGACTTGTAATTGTACCATTTTGGGATTGAAACGTAAATACAATCAGCTAAGAGATAAAGTCCTTGAATCTTGTAATTGTACCATTTTGGGATTGAAACTGTCCGCAGGAATATTATGTATAGAGGCAAATGACCCTTGTAATTGTACCATTTTGGGATTGAAACTTTAGCCTCAAGTATGTCAAAATGGGAAGCAGAACGCTTGTAATTGTACCATTTTGGGATTGAAACTTTTTGAATATCTTTTTAAGTAAATAACTAACTACGCTTGTAATTGTACCATTTTGGGATTGAAACTGAATTGTCAATACGTTTGTAATGCTGTTTGGCAATCTTGTAATTGTACCATTTTGGGATTGAAACTTTTTAATAGAGTAGGAGGGCATAGGAATATTAAAGCTTGTAATTGTACCATTTTGGGATTGAAACTTCTTGACACAATGCGCTATCTGCCTCCATCTCCACCTTGTAAT
>JBMYXW010000940.1:0-578 GCA_049608825.1 Chitinophagales bacterium | reverse complement strand
CCATAATCTTTATATTTTGGACAAAATTCGTCCAAAAATATGGATTTTTACCTTATTTTGCAAATAAAATTATCAATTTGCCAATTTTTTACAATTTTCAACCCAATGTTTAGATGTGAAATAAAATATACAATACTATGAAAAAGCAAGCCCCCAAACAGAGGCGGTGCAGATTGGAGTGAAAAGGGGGTTTGTGGAGTTGTAAAAAAAGGCAAGCCCCCAAAACTGGCAAGTATTGGGGGCAATATAATAAGGTAATTCTATGGCACAGAAATTTTTCAATTTCAATGGTTTGAGAATAAATCCGCAGAAGTTGTGGGAGCGTAATTACAGTTGGATAACTACCAAAATTAGAATGTATGTAAGCTCCAACGATTGGGCTACGGATTGTGGGGTAAATTTAGGAGAAAAAAAATAAAACCCCAAAGATTTGAAATATTTTTTGTGTCTTACTCCACCAATATTTTTTCACTTCCCAAAATCTTGCTTTCATTTCCTTTCTCCAATATTTGAATCAAATACAATCCCAACTCCAAATTACCTCTATCCAATTCTATTTTTCCATCTCCACAGAATAA
>JBMYXW010000939.1:0-607 GCA_049608825.1 Chitinophagales bacterium | reverse complement strand
GAGTTCAACAAAATGGTGTATTTCCTCATTTCAAAACCATCATTCCGCACCCAAATATTGTTGCCTTTTCGATTGATTTTCAAACCTCTTTCCGATAGAAATGCCTCCATCAAATCCGCTACCTCGTTTTCCTCTCGGCTAAAAGAAGGCGTTGAAATCATTTGCTGCAATAAGTCAATCACCTCTTGCTTCAATTTTGGAGAAGCGGTATTTGTTGCAATTGTTTGGTATGTTGTTGTATTCATTGTTGCTGATTTTGTATATATTATGTAATTCCCCCTTTGAAGGGGGCAAGGGGGATGTTTATGTAATATATGCCTTCTCCAAAACCAATTCCGTCCCCTTCAAATTCTCCACATCTAATCCCTCCGCCGAGCAAATCACCACCTTCGCCACACCTTCCTTCAATGCCTCAAAACCAGTCGTCAATTTTGGAATCATACCATCTTTCACAATCCCATTCTCTTGATACTCCGCAAAATCCTCCAATGACATCTGCCGAAGAAAAGAATCATCATTTTCCACATCCATCAAAACTCCATTCTTCTCAAAACAATACATCAAATTCACCTCATAATAAGCCGCCATTGCCTTCGCCAAACTTGCC
>JBMYXW010000938.1:0-613 GCA_049608825.1 Chitinophagales bacterium | reverse complement strand
ATTGAAGGAATTGAACAAGGAATTGAACAAGGAGAAAAGAAACAAATTATCAAAACTGTTTTAAATTTCCATGAATTAGGACTATCAAATGATAAAATAGCTCAAGGGACAGGAATTAGTATCTTTGAAGTAGAGAAAATCTTAAAAGAGCATAAAAAATAATCCTGCTGCCAACAAAAGCAACAACGTCCAGCCGTGGCAAAAGCCACGTCCAGTCGTTGTTGCGGGACGTTGGCAGTCATAACGAAAAAAATAATATCTAAAATCCTTAGACAAAAAATGCTATAAAATGACTACTTTTATAGAAGTAATATTTTATAGAAAATCATAAACTAGAGAACTAATTGAAGGATAAGAAAATCAAGAAAGTAGATAGAAATAAGGATGAGGAAAAGCTTTATACTCAAATAGAACAACTACTTGCACATTCTCGAAAAAAAGTTGTCATGCAAGTAAATCAAACAATGGTTTATACATACTTCGAAATTGGTCGAATAATAGTAGAAAATGACCAAAAAGGAGAAAAACGTGCTAAATATGGTAAAGGGCTTCTGAAAAGTATATCAAAAAGATTATCAAAAGACTTTGGAAGAGGCTTTTCTCCTGATAATCT
>JBMYXW010000937.1:0-615 GCA_049608825.1 Chitinophagales bacterium | reverse complement strand
AGCAGTAAAGTTCAATATACTTCACTGAACATCAACGACAATCAGCGTCTTCTACCATAGGGGTGCGGTTTTAATACCCCTACTCGCTGAATATACAGTAGCACACTGCGGTAGAATTAAAACCGCACCCCTATGGTGCCAGCCGCCTACAGTATTGCTGCCAGTCCTTAGCAAGTTTAGTAACGAAATTTTTATTAAGTAAAGAAGGTTTTTGTTAGCATCACAAGCTGCGGTGATTCGCCGCAGTCATGGTAAAGTTCGACATACTTCACCGAAAGCCAACGACAATCAGCGCCTCTAAGGTACTATGTACCTATAAAGATTTCATCCTCGCTGAATAGACGTTGTCCACTCCATCAATTTTTATAGGTACATAGTACCTGATAGTCGCCTACAGTATTGGCTCCAGTCCTCAGCCAGTTTAGTAATTCAAAACCTTTTTCTTTTTTTAAGAAGCAAGAAGTCGAAGTCGGATGTAAGAAGTGAGATGAGACAAGAAAAATCTGTCCTCTCACTTCCAAAAATATGGTTTCTGTTAGCATACATAAAACAGCTAAGGCGATTCACCTTAGTAGCAGTAAAGTTCAATATACTTCACTGAACATCAACGACAAT
>JBMYXW010000936.1:0-637 GCA_049608825.1 Chitinophagales bacterium | reverse complement strand
GGTGGCTATTTAAGAACTGCTGTTCAAATTGCAGATGAATTATTGGCTGGAAAAAAATTAGTTGTTTATACTGAAGGCGCACATTTTGCAAAACAAGATTATTCTGCAAACAGACCTGGAGAGTTTGAAGAAGGTAGAGTTGTGGTTTTGGTAGATGAAAGTTCTGCTTCGGCTAGTGAAATATTGTCTGGTGCGCTGCAAGACTGGGATAGAGCTTTGATAATAGGAAGAAGAACTTTTGGTAAAGGATTGGTGCAGGAGCAATATGCCATGCCAGATAATTCTGCTTTGAGATTAACAATAGCGCGTTATTATATTCCTTCTGGTAGAAGTATTCAAAAACCTTATGAAGATAAAGAACATTATGATTTAGAAGTGTATGAAAGGTTTGAAAATGGTGAGTTTTTCAAAGACAGTATTCACTCAGATACTATGGTTTATTTTACTAAAATAAAGAAAAGAAAAGTATACGGAGGCGGAGGAATAAATCCAGATATTTTTGTTCCTTTTGATACATTAACGAACAATGTATATTCTAACAGATTAAGAAGAAGAATACCTGAATTTGTTTACAATTACTACAGCGACCATTCAGCTGATTTTGAACAATATAATTCAGTAAAATCTTTTGATTCTA
>JBMYXW010000935.1:411-656 GCA_049608825.1 Chitinophagales bacterium | reverse complement strand
TTTTATTTATTGAAAACCTTTTTATAGGTTATTTATCGTAAAATAAAACCAAACTTCATCGGATCATTTGGGTCAATGATAAAAGTATTCATTCCTGTAATATGTGCAGTCCCTTCAACTTGAGGAATAACCGCTTGAAACGCCCCAAAATCTTCTGTCCGAACAACTGAACCATAAAAAACAGATTTTGTAATACTTTCAACACTCATTTTATCGCCAATTTTGATTTCATTTCGAGCATGATG
>JBMYXW010000935.1:0-401 GCA_049608825.1 Chitinophagales bacterium | reverse complement strand
TTGGTAATGCTTTCAATTTGCATGGTCTCTCCTATTTTGAGTTCTTGCCGTGCAAAATGTATTGGCATCCGCCCTGAAACACCTGAACCTGTTGGACATCTATCAACTTCACCTTCTGCAAAAATGCAAACATTACGGCTGTCAATACCTTCATTTGTTGGGCCACCAATAAAAATTGTACCATACAAAAAACTCAAATCTTCCTCAAACGGATGCAAAATATTATCATCATTCGCCATAACCGCACGTTTAATATCCATTCCTTTTTCGATTAACAAACGATAATTATCAGTCGTTAACGGAATATCAAAATCGTTTTTGTCCAAATCAACATAAGCATAAAACGCACCGCCATAAGCTAAATCATAAGTTACATTTCCCAAACCGTCAACATTCACCGT
>JBMYXW010000934.1:0-689 GCA_049608825.1 Chitinophagales bacterium | reverse complement strand
GCGGTGCATCATTCCTGCGCGGGTGTACCAATCTACTTCTCGAAAGTAAATATTGTCGCCTAGCCAAAGCATTAAGTCTGCGTCTTGTCTTTGTATGCTTTCAAATATTTGATAAAAACTTCTATTTTATCATTAGTCCAATTACCTCCAAATTGATTCATGAGATTCTATTTTGCATAGTTAATAAAAAAAACAAAGCTGAACAAGCAAATAGCTAAAAATATTAGTATTCATTGTTTCTAAATTTAAAGAACAATAATAACTTACAATTATAACCATTTTGTTTTAAAATGAAAACACAACTACTTATTTTACTTCCTATTATTCTCATTTTTATAAGCTGCGACAATTCCAATCCACACCATGGTCAGGATGCCAACAAACACATGAACAAAAGCAGTTTTGAGGACTTGGTGAATCGCTTTGAAGCTGAGGATAGAATCAAGTGGCAGAAGCCATACCAAGTGATTGACAAACTGGATATTGAAGGAAAAACGGTGGTAGATATTGGCGCAGGAACGGGTTATTTTGCGTTTCGGATGTTGAACAAAGCTAAGAAAGTGATTGCAGTAGATGTCGACAAACGATTTATTGACTATATGAATCAAAGAAAACGGCAAGTTCCCGATAGTCTGAAAAGCCGTTTTGAAACCCGATTAGGTGAACTCAATGACCCGATGCTCAAAACC
>JBMYXW010000933.1:0-689 GCA_049608825.1 Chitinophagales bacterium | reverse complement strand
GAATCGCAATCCCCATTAGGTATTTGGAATAGGTCATAAACAATTGCTGTTGCGCTTGTCTTCGACCTTTTCGACATCCATGTATAATTTTTTTTAGGTTCAAAAGCTGGTTGTTTAATGATTAGATGCGATGAGTTGCTTATTTGCTGCCTGTGGGTCTAAGGAAAATTCAAATTCAAAGTTCAAATGCAAACTCAAACAAATGTTTGTAAGCGAGTCACTTGAAATAAGCGAAAACTAAAAACCTGAACAAAATAGGAACAGGGGAGGTTGACAATCCCCCATTCCTTGAAAAAAATAAGTCAATATCACTGTAATTATTGAAGTAAGAAGTAAGACCGCTTCACTCTAAGAAGAGAGAAATACAGAAGAACTGTTTATTTTTCCTACTTCCTACTTCCTACTTCCTACTTCCTACTATTGCCTAATTGCTTTGAATAATCCGCTTACATTCGTGACAATAGTGACTCCATTTTGTCCACCAAATGCTTCCCCTGTAAAAGTACCTCTGATGATGTCTCCTGAGTTTTCACCGTATTGGGTGATTTCCATTGTTCCTGTTTCCATTTGGTAGAAATTTTCTTGATTTTCGGAGCCAAAATACCCACCTACGTTTTCATAAGTACCTACTCCTGTTACTTCTTGAGCGTAGATATTTGCATAATAAAAATTATTGGTGGAGGTATCTG
>JBMYXW010000932.1:0-701 GCA_049608825.1 Chitinophagales bacterium | reverse complement strand
CACAAATCAAAAATCATGTAATCGTCATTCGCAAATCTATCAGTGATGAGCCTTCAAAATTATGGTACTGGCTATGCCAGATTAGGAATTAGGCGCAAGAAATTTTATTAAAATATAGACCCCACCATTTTACGACAATCGTGAAGTGGTGGGTTTTTTACTCAAAATCAATCCAATAAGACGTTCCTCTTCCACTCTTATCTCCTTTCTTCAACATTCCCTTTTGCTCCAAATCTTGGATGTCTCGTAGAGCCGTATCAGTAGAACATTTACACATTTTTGCCCATTTTGAAGTCCTTAGTTTACCTTTGAAGCCATTGAAAAGTTTGTTGAGCATTTTTTGTTGCCGAGTGTTTATGGGTTTGTTTTTGTGCTTGTTCCAAAACTCAGCTTTTCGAATGACACTTGCCAAAATGGTTTCCGATTCAATGATGGTATTTTTTATAAAAGGGGTGTTAAAATAGGCGACGGTCAATCTTTCAGTAATAGAACTCCATCATTAAATATCTTAGGTGATACCACAAATCTAAATTTTGGATTGTCTATTCATCAAGGAGGGGAAGGCTATGAAAAAGGAATTTATATTGCTGGTAGAGGATCTTTCTCAATAGACCAACAACGTTATAATTTCCAATTTGGAGGAACTGTATTTTATGAAATAAAAGACGGAAAAATAGTTGGTATGTTAGATGATGTAGCTT
>JBMYXW010000931.1:0-703 GCA_049608825.1 Chitinophagales bacterium | reverse complement strand
CCTGTCCGTCCACCGTGAGCCGTCCACTGTCCATCGTCTCCAAAACCTCCCTCAAAGGATAAAACCGATATTCTTTCTTATCTACGCCTTCTTGTACAATCTCTTTTAAAAATTTCAAAAAATCCTCTTTCTGCAATCCGCTTTTGGGCGCAATTACCTGCAGTGTACGAACCGTAAAATCTTTCGTATCAAAACTTCCCGTTGAAACCTCCAATAAATACGTCAAAATCCCTTCCCACTGCAAAACCTTCCCTTCCTTATTTCCCTTCAATACGCCCATTTTTCGCTGCTGCAATACCTGAACCGCCAAGCGAAAAGTCTCTACAAAGCCTGCAAAATTAGGCTGCCACTTCACCACCATTTCCTTCAATGTTGCCTCTGACAAAGCACGAATTAATCGCTCTCGTTTGATACCAACCTGCGCTTTCGCTCGCAAAAACGGCACTACCTTTCGAGGTTCACAATTCCTCAAACGATTTTCCTTCAATAGACTCCTCCATTTGTTTAGGCAATCGCCCATGCTCCAAAAAATAGGTGAGACTTTCTATCCTTGTGTTTAGGTGTTTAGGTGTTTGGGTTGATAATTGTGTTTGGGTGCTTAGGTCTTTTTGTGGTGTTTGGGGTGATAATTGTGTTTGAGTATTTAGGTCTTTTTCTTCATCCACTGATTCCTCCGAAACCCCAAATTCCTTTTCCTGCCCGT
>JBMYXW010000930.1:0-727 GCA_049608825.1 Chitinophagales bacterium | reverse complement strand
ATCTTCTGGCAAATAGACTTTTACACCTCTAGCTTTAGCTTTTTCTAATAAATTCAAAGCCAAATCTAGCTTGTCTTCTTCACAAAGAGAATGACCTATATTTCCGCCTTGTGCTTTCATGAAAGTATAAGCCATACCTCCACCGATAATCAAATTATCAACAAATTCAATCATTTTGTCGAGTAATAATATTTTATCAGAAACCTTTGCACCTCCAACAATCGAAGTCAATGGTCGGGCAGGATTTTCTGTTACTTTCTTAGCGTTTTCTAGCTCTTTATTCAATAGAAAACCAAAAGACTTACTATCAGCATCAAAAAACTGTGCAACGGTTGTTGTAGAAGCGTGCGCTCGGTGTGCCGTTCCAAAAGCATCATTTATATAAATATCCCCCAAAGCAGCTAATTGCTTTGCAAAACTTTCGTCACCTTTTGATTCCTCTTTTTGAAAACGAGTATTTTCTAATACTAGAACTTCTCCTGCTTTCAATGCAGAAGCTGCCGCAGAAGCAGCGTTTCCAACAGTTTCAGTTACAAATTGAACAGGTCTGCCCAAAGATTCAGACAACCGATTAACGGTGTGCTTCAATGTGAATTTAGCTACATTGATTGAACCATCTTCATTTAATTTCTTGAGTGGACGACCAAGGTGAGACATCAAGATTACAGCACCTCCATTATCCAATATATATTGGATAGTAGGTAATGCTGCCTGAATGCGTGTATCA
>JBMYXW010000929.1:0-735 GCA_049608825.1 Chitinophagales bacterium | reverse complement strand
TTCTTACGCAACTGATATGGAATAAGCGCGAAATAACTTCGCAACAATTTAAGAAAAAGGTCTTGATTGCCTTGTTGCAACGCCCGTTTTAGTCGTAAAGCACCAGGTTCTATTTCTCTTTTGGGCATTTGAGCATAAGTTTCTAAAATATGCGCCATAAACGACCAACGCACTTCATGGTTTGGATAATCTAAAGTATAAAAAGGTGGCATACTTGTTCCTTCCTTATCCACAATCGTCAAATATCCTGTTTGAAATAACAGTCCTTCTATATTTATATTGTCAATTTCGGCAGTATCGAAAACGGTTTGAGTAACTTGAATTTGCTCGTACTCGGTTGGCTTTTTAGGAGCGATGCCTTGATAGGCTTTTTCCATAATCAGCTTTATCAACATCGTTGGTGTTCCCGATTGATACCAAAAATTTTGAAATTCTAACCTATCAAAAAAATGAACAATTGAAAATGGATTGTAAATACGATTTTCTCCATCCCACGAATAACCATTGTACCAATGCTTGATATGTGACAAGGCTTCGACTCGACTAAAACTATATTTTAGCTCTAATTCTGTTAAATAATCATCAAAATAATGAACAATATCGTCTTTTGTTAAACCAACCACATCATTTAACTCAGGCATTAAGGTCAAATCTTTAGCATTATTCATACCCGAAAAAACAGAAACCTTAGCAAATTTTGAAACACCCGTTACAAATACTTTGTGCAAATATTTA
>JBMYXW010000928.1:0-777 GCA_049608825.1 Chitinophagales bacterium | reverse complement strand
AAGCATTGGCGGATGAACTTCGCCACAACGAATAGCTGTCAATAAATTGATTTGCTGTGTCAATGGTGCAACTGCCGAAGCAAAAGTCATGGTATCTTGTCCAACTTGATAAGATGATGGACAAAGTATATTGCGATAACCCATTCGATCAGCCGTCAATAAGACGTTTGAAGTATTTGACCAATCGCTTTTGTATCGTAAATCATGTTTGCTCAAAAATTCATCATCACCATTGCAAATTGGTGCAAACCAAGATACTTCTGCGCCTTCTATGTGTCTTGAACGTACTTTTATTTCAGTTTTATTCATTTCTAAATTTATTATGTGTAGTTGATTTCCAAAGATAAAAAAACCATTAAGTAGATTTACTATTTAGGTTAAACTAGGTATCGGATACTTCAAAAGTATCCGATACCTAGCTTAATTTTAAAACTTACTCCACAACAACTTTCAAAGTCTTTAAATGACGTTCTTCATTTCTAATATTCAAAAAGTAGATGCCAACAGGCAAATTAGAAATATCAAAACTTAATTTAGCAGAAAATTCTTCTGTTTCTTGAATCTTCATCAATTGACCAATTGCATTGAAAAGCTGAAAAGATAGTTTTCCTAAATTTTCGTTGGTTTCAAATTGAATACTGAAATTGTCAGTTGCAGGATTTGGAAAGAGATAAGTATTAATTTCATCATCATTTGGTATCAAGCTATATTCTGAAACAGTAACAGAATCAGATTTTTGACAACCTTTCAAATCTGTAACAGTCAAACTATATGTTC
>JBMYXW010000927.1:0-800 GCA_049608825.1 Chitinophagales bacterium | reverse complement strand
CGCAGTTCCAAGAACTAAAATGCGCCACATCACCCACATAAAATCCTCCCTGCAATGTTGCACTTCCTTCTTCGAGCCATGTTCCCAAATCTTCATTGTAAGCCCAAAGCGGAATAGTTGCAGGAGCTTGACTGCGGATTTTGTCGGGAACAGGAAAAGAAAGCGTGGCAGGACTTCCATCTTTAAGCTGCAATTCGTCGCCATTGTCTGCCAACAATTCAACGTTCAACATGCCGTAAGTGCCTAAATATACTTCTTCTCCTTCAATATCGACACCACTCAAATCACCGACCATTCTTTCGGGTAAGTCACTGGCAGTTGGGTCAATCCAAGCCATCGCCACATTCACATTACCTGTATATTCACCACCGTTTTCGTAGCGAACACTGTTGGCAGAAAGCTGTATAGTAGCATTGCTCGAATGGCTGAGTGTTCCGCCTGTTGTGGAAGAAACAGTTCCTATGATGGTTTTGTCCAAGAGTTTGATTTTGGTATAATTGTAGCTATTGGGAGTCACGTTCATCTTGCGAAACCCTTCAAATTTGCCCGATTGACGTACTTTGAGATAAGCTCCTTCTCGGACGACTCGCACATCAAAATACTTGAAGTTCCCATCTTCGTCTGTAGTTGTAGCTTCAAAACCTTTGTCGGTTTTTAGCAGCACTTCACTATCTCTTATAGGCAAATCATTTTCATCCACGACCAATCCAAAGATGTTGGTTTGGATAAGTTCTTTTGCATTGGGTAAAACAATTTTTTCTATTCCAATTAAATCTTCGTCTTTTACACAGGAATGGAAA
>JBMYXW010000926.1:0-895 GCA_049608825.1 Chitinophagales bacterium | reverse complement strand
CGGCAAGAGTGGGGTGAATTTTAAGTGGGTGTATAATCCTGATTTGTGGGCTGCGGATTCGATTCAGAGTCGATTGTCGGAGTTTGGAATTTTGTTGAAAGGGATTTTGGCGAACCCTGAGCAGTCTTTGGCGACTTTGCCGATGTTGTCGGAGGAGGTGGAAAGGAAAATTTTGGTGGATTGGAATAGCAATCAAGCGGCGTATCCGATTGCTCAATGTGTGCATCATTTGTTTGAGCAACAGGTGGAGAGGACTCCTGATAATGTGGCGGTGGTCGCTCAACCGTTGTCAAGGTCTGCGACCGTTGACAAGGTATTCGCTACAGAATATACTTATCGAGAATTGAATGATAGGTGTAATCAGTTGGCGCATCAGCTTCGGTTGGAGGGTTTGCAGACGGGTGATTTGGTGGGGATTTGTTTGGAGCGTTCGATGGAGATGTTTTTGAGTATTGTTGCGGTGGTGAAGGCTGGGGGGATTTATATTCCGCTTGACCCTGTGAATCCGATGGATAGATTGAAGGGGATTGTGGAGGACATCGAAGCAAGTTTTTTGATTTCTAGGAGTGGGGTTTTTGAACAGGAACTGCTAGATGGAGAGGAACTTTCTTGTATGGTGCAGGGGAATTTTGAAGTAGGAGGTGAGAAGAGAGAAGCGGGAAGTGGGAAGCGAGATGAAGTGGAAAATTCGCCTTCGTTTGAAAAACACGGCGACATTTGGAACGATGGTAGGATGAAGGTATTGAATATTGGAGGCTTATTGAAAGACTGCAAAATGGCTTCTAAGGCGAATCTTCAATTGGAGATTAGTCCGAAGCAGAATGCGTATATCATTTTCACTTCTGGTTCGACGGGTCGCCCGAAAGGTGTGGGGGCAAGGCATGAGTCGGTGGTG
>JBMYXW010000925.1:0-904 GCA_049608825.1 Chitinophagales bacterium | reverse complement strand
ACCTTTAATGGCTGACCATCCAAACCAATGGATTGCACGCCATCTATGTGCTTTGAAAACTCTCGAACCATATAGGAGCCTGGAGTCCAAACTGCCATTTTTACATCGACCGAATCTTGCTCTAAGCCCAATAGCCGCATATCGACATCTACATAGTGCGTATGAGGCTCTTCAAACGAAAGATGGTATTCGATTTTGGGTTTGGCAAAAAGCGTGAGTTGAAGTAGGAAAAGGGTAGTGAAAATTGGTAGATTTAGTTGCATTCTGTTGATACTTTTGATTCTTAGTTGATGCTATTGATACTTGATTGATGTTGTTGATGCTTGGTTGTTTCTATGGATTCTTGGTTGATGCTGTTGATACTTGGTTGTTTCTATCGATGCTTTGGATGTTGAACGGAAACTTTGCCAACAATTTCCAATTTTGGCAACAGTTGAAGTGAAAATAGTTTTCTTATGAAACACTTCAATATTAAGGTTCTTTGACAATTATTGCAAAACACCGCAGAATGTATATTCTGCTATCTCGTTGAAAGATTTAAAGTATTGATAATTAGCAATGAGAAAAGCGAATATACATTCGCTGGTGATTACTATCGCAAAAATTGTCAAAGAACCAATATTAATAACTTATTTATGAAGCTATCGACCGTTGGCAAAGTGTTCATTTCCTTCTCAAAATCTCTCCGCCTCTCCGTTCAATTTCTAAATCAAGTGAATGTAAAACTCTGTGTCTCAGTGACTCTGTGTTCACCCATAAATCCCGCCATACTTCACCTTCGCATAATCCATGAAATGCTTAAAATTCAGCTTCTCGCCCGTAATATTCACACATAATTCTTCAGCAGTATATAATCGTCCATGTTGATGTACATTCGTCCGAAGCCATTCCAACATTGGCATCA
>JBMYXW010000924.1:0-913 GCA_049608825.1 Chitinophagales bacterium | reverse complement strand
AAACATAGCAGTCCCCAATTAGCACATTCAATAAACGTATCTTCAAAATCAGGTATTCTTGCCATAATTTGTTAATCAATGTTTTTGTGGCAAGTATATGAACAAATTTAAATAAGGGAAGGAATAAAGTGGTGAAAAATCGCAATAGGTATTTATAACAATGAGAGATTGGAGGAAGGTAAAGTTTATTGAGTATATTATAAATCATAAAGAAACTTCTGATGGACTATCATTGCATTTTTAGGTGGTGGATAGCTAATGAATATTTTCAAAAAAATAGTCATTTAAAAAAATGTTGAGAAGTTGTCTTTTTTATTCGTGATTGTTTGATTTATAAGAGTTGTTTCGATTTTTTATTAAATCAAAAAAATATTATTTTGTAATGTGATTGATTTTTTTTGGTGAGAATTTTTATTTTTCTCAAAAAAATCGACCGATTATTATATTTACGTTCCTGTTAATTCTTCATTTGATATTTCACATTGACTGCAATGGTATATATTTATACATCCTCTACTGCAATCAAATTTCCCTCATGAATTTTTGTGTTTGTTTTAATTTTCAAATAAACACGGTTGTTTTCATATACTTGTCAAAGTGAAATTTAATTAAATTTTCTGCAAAATTACATTATTTATCAATATAAACTCCATATTTGGAGAGGTATTGTGTTATTTACACCGATAATTTTAACAATTTTACAGTCATTTAGTTTTTTAACAAATTTTATGCCCAACAATTCACCTTATTCGGTTGTTTACAAAACTATTCAGGCAGTATTTTTGTAACTTTTATAGAACATGGCTGTCAAAAAAATATTGACACCCTCCAATAATTTCTTATTTTTATTGTTTGGATATTACCACCATATATTGATTTAATATTTTGAACTTATGAGATTTCAATTCAAAAT
>JBMYXW010000923.1:0-925 GCA_049608825.1 Chitinophagales bacterium | reverse complement strand
TATCAAATAATTAAATATTACTTCTTTGCTCTTTCATCCAAAGTCTAAATTAATTCTGCTTCAAACAATTGAGCAAAATATTTCTTCAATTTGCCTTTTACTTCTTCAATGTCAACTCGCTCTACCTTCAATTCTTTGTGCAAAGAAGTCACTGCTTTGTCGGTAATGCCACAAGGAACGATGTTGTTGAAGTATTGAAGATTTGTATTTACATTGAAAGCCCATCCGTGCATCGTGACCCATCGACTACAACGAATCCCCATGGCACATATTTTTCTTGCTTTCAAAGGATTATCTCCATCCAACCAAACACCTGTTGCTCCTTTGATTCGTCCTGCGGATAAGCCATAATCTGCTAGGGTGAGGATAATCATTTCTTCGAGTAAGCGCAAGAATTTGTGGATGTCGGTAAAGAAATTGTCCAAATCGAGAATGGGATAACCAACTATTTGGCCAGGACCATGATAGGTGATGTCGCCGCCTCTGTTAATTTTGAAAAACTCAATATTGTTGTCTTCTAATTGGGTTTTGTTGAGCAACAAATGTTCCATCGAACCGCTTTTGCCGAGTGTATAAACGTGGGGATGATTGCAGAAAATGAGGTGATTCGTAGTGGAAATTTGTGCGGACTCCTCTCGTTTTCGATTGGCTACTTTTTCGCCAATTACGCTTTTGAAGAGTTCGTCTTGATAGTTCCAAGCCTTTTCGTAGCTGATTTGGTTGAGATCTCGAAACTGTATGGTTCTGTTAGGGTTTGTGTACACTTTTTGAATTTTGAATTTTGAATTTTGAATTTACAAAAAGAATAATTGTTTTGATGGTTTCGCTTCGCTGATGGTTAAATTGTTAGATGGTTGAACTGCTGTTTAGTCAATATTCTTGGCTTGTATAGCCATTCAACCATTCTACCTCCTCCGATACTTTG
>JBMYXW010000922.1:0-1030 GCA_049608825.1 Chitinophagales bacterium | reverse complement strand
CCGTTTCATCAATATTTTTTGCCTCATATTCAAAAAAAACATCAATGTTATGGTTTTCCGCAAGATCAAGTGAGGCTTCATTTTTCCCCCTATTTGATCCGCTGAGTTTGATTCCTTTTTTAATCAAAAAACGCCAACATAAGATGTTGAAGCAATTGCTTAATTCTGAAATGGCATTAGATGTTGACAGTGTGGACATTCCAATATTGGGAATCCCCCTTATTGCTCATGCCATTTCTGAAAACAATTTGGAGGCATTGATGATATTATTGGAGTCGGGAGCGAATGTCAATAGCCGATTTAGAGACATTACACCACTTGATTTTGCGGAGATTCTACATCGAACCGAAATAATTGAGGTATTGAAGAAAGCAGGAGGCGAAAGGGCTTAGGAAACTTCAAATTCAAAGTACAAATGCAACTTCAATTGCTCATTTCTTGAAGTTCTAATATGCAAACACAAACTCACAAATTTTTATTTTTAAGCAGAAGTTCCTATCTTTAGAAGAGGGGATTTTAAAAATGTTTTAATACTATGAAAATTTCAAGTTTGCTAACACTGTTCGTTTTTTTATGGACAAGTAATCAGGCATTTGCTCAAACACGACTAAGTAATACAGGCTTCTACCAACCACGTACCATTCAAATAACAAAGGAAGGAGCCGACCCTATTCGTGACAAGTATGAAGCTGTCGAAAATATCAAAAACTTGCAAAAAGGGGCTTTATTGGTGCGCTTGAAAACCCGCCAAAATACCATTGATGCTTTTAAGGAAAGAGGCTACAAAAAGATGGCAAGACAGGTGGAAGAGAAACAGCTACAAAGTAATAAAAAACTAATGACCACCTTTCAAAAACACTTCAATTTCTGTAAAGTCTATTTTTTCTACAGCAATGATTCTGATAAAGTATTGGAGAAAGACTTATCAGGTATTTTCTTGAACAAAGATTTAGAAAAAGATGCCTCAATCAAAGTTGATGAAGATCATGTTTTTATTGCTGAAATAGGAGGTCTCGTTACCAATCATTCT
>JBMYXW010000921.1:0-1042 GCA_049608825.1 Chitinophagales bacterium | reverse complement strand
TTTGACCTGCTTGAAGGTTGGCTACACCTGTTGTTGGGTCGTTGGGATTGAAGGTTAAGCCTGAGCCACTTGTTAGTGTCCATACGCCTGTGCCTACGGTAGCTGGTGTTGCAGCTAACTGTGTAGTTGTTGCACAGATAGATTGGTCTGCGCCTGCTACTGCGATTGGTTGTTCGTCAGTGCAAACTTCTACTTCGTCGCTTGCAGTACAAGCACCGTTGGTGGCTGTCCATAGGAAGGTGTAACAATCTCCTGCTATCATGCCCGACACATCGCCACCTGTGGTGATTGCCAAGCTGCCGTTTCCTGCGTTGTCGCTGATGCTCCAGGTTCCTGTTCCTATTGAAGTTGTACCTGTTAGGGTTGTTGTAGCAACATCACATAGTTGTTGATCGTTGCCTGCGGATACGATTGGTTCTTCATTGACAACTATTTCTACTATATCACTTGCAGAACAAGCCCCGTTGGTGATTGTCCATGTAAACTCGTAAGTTCCTGGCTGTAAGTCGGCTACACCTGTTGTTGGATTATTTGAGTCGAAGGTTACTCCTGCACCACTCGTCAATGTCCATACACCTATGCCTACTGTTGCAGGTGTTGCAGCTAATTGTGTGGTTGTTGCACAAACTTGTTGGTCGTTGCCTGCTATTGCAGTGGGTTGTTCGCTTACACAAACTTCGACTTCGTCGCTTGCAGTACAAGAACCATCGGTGACTGTCCACAAGAAAGTGTAGCAGTTTCCTGCATCCATTCCGCTTACTGCTCCTGTATTGGCTACTATTGCTACGTCTATATCTCCTGCATCGTCACTGATGCTCCATACTCCTGTGCCTGCGGAAGTTGTACCTGTTAGGGTGGTGGTTGCTGCATTACACAATTCTTGGTCATTACCTGCGGAAACTGTTGCTGGGTCTGCATTAACACTAATGACTACTTCATCTGTTGCAGAACAAGAACCATTGGTAACTGTCCATGTGAGGGTATAGCTTTGACCTGCTTGAAGGTTGGCTACACCTGTTGTTGGGTCGTTGGGATTGAAGGT
>JBMYXW010000920.1:0-1147 GCA_049608825.1 Chitinophagales bacterium | reverse complement strand
AGGGGAATATGTTTTGCTCTTGAATCCCGATACAGTGGTGGCGGAAGATACCTTTGAGCAGGTGATTGAGTTTATGGATGCTCACGAAGATGCAGGTGGTTTGGGAGTGAAAATGATAGATGGGAAGGGAGAATTTTTGCCCGAATCAAAGCGAGGGTTGCCCAGTCCAAGCGTTGCCTTCTGCAAAATGTTTGGTTTGTCTAAAGTTTTCTCCAAATCCAAAACCTTCAATTGGTACTATTTGGGGCATTTAGACCCGACCGAAATGCAAGAAGTCGAAGTTTTGGCGGGGGCGTTTCTGTTGGTGCGAAAAAGCGTATTGGACGAGATTGGTTTGTTGGACGAAACTTTTTTTATGTATGGCGAGGACATTGACCTCTCTTGGCGAATCCTTCAAGGTGGCTACAAAAACTACTACTATCCCCACACACAAATCATTCACTATAAAGGCGAAAGCACCAAAAAAGGAAGCCTCAACTATGTGCGGGTATTCTACAATGCCATGATTATTTTCGCCCAAAAACACTTCAAATCTCAAAAGGCGTGGCTCTACATTGCAGGCATCAAAGTGGCAATTTACATTCATGCCGCACTGATGCTTTTTCAGAACTTTTTGGGGCGTGCGGCAGTACCGATTGCAGATGCTTTGGTGATGTATGGAGGGATGTATTGGGTGAAACATTTTTGGGAAACGAGGGTGCATTTGAACCCCTATCCTTTGGAGTATATGCTGGTGAATGTACCTGTTTACATTGCGATTTGGTTGTCCGCTATCTTTTTTAGTGGAGGTTATGACAAACCTACTCAGCCTTCCAAAATTGTGCGAGGCGTGTTGATGGGCAGTGTATTGATTGCAGCTTTGTATGGTTTTCTGCCCGAAGAAATGCGTTTTTCGAGAGGGATGATTTTGTTGGGAACGGCTTGGGCGGCTTTTACTACGGTCGGTTGGCGATTGGGCTGGCATTTTCTGCAAAAGGGTGATTTTCGTTTGGGCGAAACCATCGAAAAACGGGCGGTTATTGTGGGCGATTTTGAAGATGCAAAACGGGTGAAAGGATTATTGAAGGAAGTAGAAGCGGCAATTGAAGTGATGGGCTATGTGGGAATTGAAGGTGAAAGAGTAGGAGAGAAGCCACAAACCGAACGA
>JBMYXW010000919.1:0-1157 GCA_049608825.1 Chitinophagales bacterium | reverse complement strand
ACACAGAGGCGCATTAATGATTGTTTACAAAAGCTATCTGCAAAAAGGCAATTGACTATTTCTTATGAAAGTTTTTGTGAACAGCCTTTGTCACATCTTCAAGCGGTGGAATCTTTGCTGCAATTGTCGGGATGTTCACTCCAAAAAAAGAACAATGATTTGCCCGTTTCTTTGAAGAATACGAATGTAGTGAAATTGGAGGGAGAAACTTTGGAGGAATTGGAGAAGTATGTAAAAAAATATTTTAAAACGAATTCAAGGGTTTGAGGTGACATTTGAGCAAGCGAAAAGGTGTCACCTCAAATCCGACTCAATGGCAAGATGTCACCTTTTCATGCTTCAAAAGATTACACCTTGCCATCTAAACCATCATTCCTAAATGAGAATAGCCATAATGCAACCCACCTACTTGCCGTGGATGGGATATTTTGATTTGATAGACCGATGTGATTTGTTCGTAATTTTGGACGATGTACAGTTTGAATACCAAAGTTGGCAACACCGAAACCGCATCAAAACTGCCAACGGAATCAATATGCTGACCTTACCTGTCCATCGAGCCAATAGTGTGGAAACGTCTATAACAGAAGTGACCCTGTCTTATCGACAAAATTGGCAAAAAAAACATCTATCCGCTATCCAACAATCCTACTCCAAATCTGCATTTTACAAATCTGACTTCAAGGCTTCTTTCGATAATTTGTATCAACAAAAACGGGAGAAATTGGCGGACTTCAATGTGGAGATTATTGAATACATTATGAAAAAAATGGGCATTGATACTCAATTGGTATTATCAAGTACTTTGAAACTCAAAGAAAAAAAAACGCAACGAGTTATCAATATCTGCAAAGCATTGAAAGCAACAGAATATCTTTCGCCAGTAGGAGCGTTTGATTATATTGAAGAAGACAATCTTTTCCCCGAAAATGATATTCAACTCTATTACCAGCATTTTCAGCATCCCGAATATTCACAATTGTATGGAGATTTTGAGCCTTATATGGCTGCCATTGATTTGCTTTTTAATGAAGGAGAAAATAGTTTGGGGATTTTAAGGAGTTGTCAGAAAGAATTTTATACACACGAGGAAATTATTGAATTCAAAATGAGAAATTGATAATGGGAAAATACGTAGAGACGTTTTACTAAAACGT
>JBMYXW010000918.1:0-1165 GCA_049608825.1 Chitinophagales bacterium | reverse complement strand
TTTATTACTTACTACGAGCTGTAATCCCACTACCCAAATCCAAGTCCTTCAACCTGCTGCTTTTACTGTTCCCGACCACATCGAAACCCTTGTGACCATCAACCGAAGTATTCCTCCCAAAAAATTTTGGAATGCTGTGGAAGGAGCTATCACAGGCGAAAGCATAGGACAAGACAAAGAAGGTGCACGCAATGCTTTGAGTGCCTTGACCAATGCGCTAACCCAAACACCCCGATTTATCGTCAAACAGTCGGGTATAGAAATGGAAGGAGCAGGAAATTTTAATCTCCCTCAGCCTTTGCCTTGGCACGAAGTAGATAGACTCTGCAAACAATATGCAGCAAATGCCTTGGTGGCATTGGAAGGTTATGACACAGATATAGTACAAAACTGCAATCCAGTAGAAACCAAAAGCAAAGACAAAGAAGGCAATACCATAATTGAGACCCGTTATGATGCTCACCTCAGCACAGATGTAAAACTTGCTTGGCGAATGTATGATCCTCAAAAACAGCAAATTATTGACGAGTTTATGGTAGCAGAAGGTTTGGATTGGGAAAAAAGTGCTGAAACACATGATGGTGCAATAGAGCTTTTACCACATCGACAACTTACCGTCAATGAAACAAGTCTTGCAGCAGGAAGTGCTTATGGGATGCGGATTGCACCTGTTTGGATCAATGTAGAAAGAACTTACTTCAAAGACCACAAAAAGACATCTCAAATGGCAAATGCAGCTCGTTTTGCAAAAATAGGTAAGTGGAAATCAGCAGCAACTCAATGGCAAGTTTTGGTCAATTCATCCGACTCAAAACTTGCAGGTAAAGCCACTTACAATATGGCTGTGGCAAACGAAGTGGAAGGGAAATTATCGTCTGCACTTGAATGGGCAGAAAAATCCTATACCCAATTTGGCAACAAAAAAGCCAAATCTTATATTCATACGCTCAATCAAAGAATAAGAGAACAAGAACGTGTAAACCAACAGATGAATTTATAAAATTTTTCCAAATGTCTGTATGTTTTTTGAGTTCTTCATATCAATCAATTGTGGTTATTAATTATCTCTGTTACAAAATTTAGGACTTCACCATTCACTCCATACTGTTCTTCAAAGTCGAATGACAATCCACTGTTTACATCTTCTTTCAATTGTGAAATTAAA
>JBMYXW010000917.1:0-1183 GCA_049608825.1 Chitinophagales bacterium | reverse complement strand
CAAATCCACACTCAAAGGACTTCCCAAACCCGAATTGAGGTCCTCCGCAATGGTATTGAAGACTTGATTCGTTGCCACGGCTTCATTGAAGTCAAAGTAAATATCCGCTTTGTTTTCAATCTTCGCTCCCAACTCAATGTCCGCTTTGGGCAAAATACTGAATTGCACAAAGCCATGACTTTCAGGTTCATTGGTCGTGCTGTCGGGCAGTAAAATATTGTCGAATGTCCAGACCAAGAGGTTGCCAAATTTTATATCGAAAGTGTAATCGTGGCTGCTGTTGCCGAGATTCAAGCTTGCGCCCTCCAATCCTTGCGGCAAAGTATCGACTATCATTACCCTAAAAGCGGTGTCGTTGCCTGTGTTTTGGAAGCGGATTTTGTAGGTCAATTTGGTGGCTTCTTCGATGTAGTTTTGTTCGGAAATACCTTTTGGATAAACTTGTATGTCGTTGGGGTCAAAAGAACCAATAATCGTTTGACAGTCAATATCTACACTTGGCGGTCGGTCGTTTTGCTCTACGCTGTTGACATATCCAATAGCGAAGTTGCCTTCTCCACAGGCTTCAACGATGGACTGGGCAGGGTTATTGAAGTGAGGGGAATAGGAACTTTATTCTACCTCCAATCGAACCGTTTTGTCCTCCACGTTCCAGTAGAAAGATTTTTTTTCGCCACTTGCCAATTGAAGTTTTTCTGTTTTGACCAATACATCATTTTCAAAAACGTACAAATTGCGTTCTTCTTCCAATGGTGTAGTCATTTATGGGCAATTCCGTTGAGAATCGTCCATTTTTATCGGTAAAAGAATAACGAGTAAATTGTGGAGAATCAATAGTTACCACAATGCCTGCATACAAGCCATTGTCACTTTCATCTCGTTCACAATCCTCATTGGAGTCCAAAAATATTTCTCCATTTATTATATTTTCATATTTAAGCCCATTTTCATCTACACTAAAAATGTAGATAAAGTCTTCTTCAGTATGTATATTTGCTACATCTGATGCTGTATAGCAAAGTTGGGAATTGTAACAACGATTAGCTTTGGGTGCAAAAAATAGGTTATTTTGGTTTTCGTCTCCCAAATCATAAAATTCTCCCCATTTTAAGCCTTTCATTTCGGATTCTACATCTTTAAATACACCTGAAACCCAATCAATAACACTTGTGAAATAAGTCTT
>JBMYXW010000916.1:0-1184 GCA_049608825.1 Chitinophagales bacterium | reverse complement strand
TACGTTGATAATTGGTGATTGTAGAGACGTTTTACTAAAACGTCTTTACGTGTTTAGGTTGATAATTGAGTTTAGGTTTTTACGTTGATAATTGGTGATTGTAGAGACGTTTTACTAAAACGTCTTTACGTGTTTTTCTTGGGCAAAATAATTGATAACCAAGCAATATAACAATAAAACCATTAGGCAGTAAAGTGTTTGAACTATATGAAACCAATCACGAGTCACCAATAAACCAATAACTATCCCTACGCCATCATCCCACCATCTATCCGAATCGCATGACCTGTGATAAAACTTGCATCCTCACTACAAAGCCAGCCAATCGTTTTGGCGACCTCCTCTGCTTCTCCAAAACGTTTCATCGGAATGGTATGTTTTATCATTTCCGTAATTTTTGGATCGCTTGAAGCATAAGAATCCCCCATGGGTGTTTTGATAACCGTTGGGCAAATCGCATTTACCCGAATACCATATTTGGCATATTCCACTGCTGCCGTTTTGGTCATTCCAATTACGGCATGTTTACTTGCTGCATACGCTCCCATCCTTGCAGCCGAACCCAATCCAGCCACTGATGATGTATTGATAATGACTCCTTTTCGCTGTGCTTTCATTACCTTCAATGCTGCACGCATACAGTAGAAAACGCCTGTCTGGTTGATGGCAATGATTTGATTCCAGTCTTTATCGGTGATTTGCTCAAAAAACTTCAAATCTCCACCAATTCCGGCATTGTTTATCATCATGCCCAAACCTCCAAAGTGATGCACACACTCTTGGATCAAAGCCTCTACTTCGCTGTTATCGGCAACATTTGTTTTTACAAAGATTGCATTGCCTCCCATCGCTTCAATAGTTGCTACGACTTTGTTTCCATTCTCTACATGAATGTCCGAAACAACGACATTCGCCCCTTTTTCGGCAAAAAACAGAGCCGTCGCTTTTCCGATTCCAGAAGCAGCACCTGTAATAATGATTGATTGATTACTGAATAGTTGCATTGTTATTTTTTTGTAACCCAAATATTCCTGTTTGGGCAGTATAAGTAGTAAGCCAATTTTGAATATTGAATGATAAATTTTGAATAATTTAAAAATCAATCAGTTACCAAAATTTTTATGTTAAACTATTTTTGTCAGGTTACTTATTAGATTGGTTCTTTAACAATTTTTGCGAAGCCC
>JBMYXW010000915.1:0-1185 GCA_049608825.1 Chitinophagales bacterium | reverse complement strand
CTCACAAGCGGCTCACGAATCCGAAGCAGAGAAGATAGAGTTGCGGAGTGAGGAAATGCGAGACATATTGGGCTATGTGCCACATTGGATAGTTCGGTGGGGTGCAAGCGTGATTTTGTCGGTATTGGTATTGTTGATATTGATAGCCTATTTGGTGAAATATCCAGATATTATCCCCGCACGTATCACCCTGCAAACCCAATCTCCCCCGATTCCTGTTATTTCTCGCAACAACGGTAAGTTGATTCAACTCAATGTGGAAAGCGACCAGATGGTGGTCAAAGACCAAATTGTGGGAATTTTGAACAGCTCAACGGATACGAGTTCAGTGAAACAATTGAAGTCGGAATTGCAGAAAATCGAAGGCTTGGAAGTCAATCAAAGCATTGGTAAGGTCAAATTAAACACTCTCAATCATTTGGGTGCATTGGAAGATGTGTATGCACAATTGTTGAGAAGCGTCAATGAATACCAAACTTTTTTGCGAAACCAAAACCCGACCAAACAAGTAGATGCCGTTCAAAACCAAATTGCAGCCCTCAAAAACTTGGGAGCTGAATTGGAGCGTCAAAGGGGCATTTATCAGCGAAATGTGGAAATCGCCAAAGGCAACTTTTACCGCTACCAACAAGCCCTTCGTGCAGGAGGTGTGTCTATGGTGCAAGTCGAACAAGCTGAAAAAGAATTGATTCAACACATACAAGGTTTGGCAAGTTTGGAAGCTCGAATTCAAGAAAACAACCTGCAAGTCATCAGTCAAAACACCAATATCGTTGGCATTAATTCGACTGCAAGCGAAAAAGAAAGCACCTATCAACGAAACATCGAACAGTCGTTAAGTAGTGTCAAGGCGCAATTGGCGAATTGGGAATTGAACCATATTTTGAGGGCTTCAATTGACGGAACAGTTTCGCTACCTGATCGCATCAAATTGCAGCAAAGTATCCAAATGGGTGAGGAAGTAATGATGATTGTTCCTGTGGGTGGTGAACAACAAATTGTGGGCAAAATGCAATTACCGATATATGGTGTGGGGAAAGTGAAAATTGGGCAGCAAGTCAATATCAAATTGGACAGTTATCCAAATACTGAATTTGGAATGTTGCGTACCGCAGTAGCTGATATAGGAACTGTTCCTCGTGAAAATTTCTATGAAGGAACGGTTTATTTAGAGGATGTCTTGGT
>JBMYXW010000914.1:0-1194 GCA_049608825.1 Chitinophagales bacterium | reverse complement strand
GAAGTGACGATAAAAGACCAAAAAGGCGCAACGGATTTTGAAGAATTGAAGGGTGAAATTGTTTTTGAAAATACCCGATTTGAGTATGTCGAAGACAAAGTAGTTTTGCCCAACTTCAATTTGCACATTGCAGCAGGTCAATCAGTGGCTTTGGTTGGTGCTACGGGAGCAGGTAAAACAACGGTTATCAATCTGGTTTGCCGTTTTTACGAACCTACAAGCGGAACACTCAAAATTGACGGCGAAGATTATTTGACCAAATCCTTGCAGAGTCTTCGTTCTCAACTCGGTGTGGTACTCCAAACGCCTCACTTGTTTTCGGGAACGGTGCGAGACAATGTGAAATTTGGTCGAAAAGAATCAACGGATGAAGACATTATTGGAGCTTTGAGGCTGTTGGGAGCAGAAGATTTTGTGACCCGATTGGACGAAGAAGTAGGAGAGGGGGGCGAAAAACTCTCGATGGGTGAACGTCAATTGATTTCTTTTGCAAGAGCCGTATTGACCGACCCACGAATCTTGATTATGGATGAAGCGACTTCTTCGATTGACACCTTGACCGAAGCTCGAATTCAATCAAGTATTGAACAAATGATTCAAGGTCGAACCGCTTTGATTATCGCCCATCGCTTATCGACTATCAAGAACTGTGACCGAATTTTGATGATGAGTGCTGGCGAAATCACCGAAGATGGTACGCACTCCGAATTGATGCGATTGAAGGGGCATTATTACGACCTTTATACGAAGCAGTTGGAGAAAGAGAGTTTGGTGAAGGAGGAGGTGAAAATATGAAATGTTTGAAATGACTTTTCTACTGGAAGTAGTTCCTTCAAAATCACCTTTTCATCAGAAGTTTCGCCATTAGAAAACATACTTGAAATAACAAATAAAGCAAAACCACTTTTATCCAAAAACGTTATCGTATCAAACAAATCAACAAAACATGGCATTAAAACGCTTCAAACATTGGAAACGCCAAGAAGTACAGGATACCTTTGGATTGAAACGGGTTTTTGACATGCCCTTGATGCAAGAATGGTTAGACGTAGAGACACAAAACATTCCTCCAAACGAAAGAACACAAATAGAGGAACTGCGGTCAGAATTGGCGATATTTGGGACAGACTGGAACGAAGCGACTCTTAAATTTCTCTTTTTAGCTCCTTTCATTCGCTTGATTAATTTCCATAT
>JBMYXW010000913.1:0-1234 GCA_049608825.1 Chitinophagales bacterium | reverse complement strand
ATGAGTAACGATATTTGATTTGTGATTTATTCATAGGGTAAAAAACCTTCATCTTACTGGCTCGACCAGTTCACAAAATTCGACAATTTTTCCAGACTTCTTATCACCCTTTCAATAGAGAGGTAAGAAGTCTTTTTTTTGAAACTAAAAATCAAAACAAATGAAAACTATATTTTTATATATCATTGGCTTACTAAGCTTTAGCGCAGCCTTTGGACAATCATCAGCGGATGCACTTAGATACAGTCAAACTAATTTGGGAGGAACAGCAAGAGGAATTGGTATTGCAGGAGCAACGGGTTCTTTGGGAGGCGATTTTACTTCAATAGGAGTCAATCCCGCAGGCTTGGGTATTTACCAAAGAGGGGAGTTGGTGGTTACTCCTACCTTGAGTTTTTCTGAAACCGAAAGCACTTATCAAGATAATCTGTCTATTGACAACTACAACAACTTCAATATTGGAAACTTGGGAGTGGTATTTTCTAACAATAAATACCGAGACGGTAAAAATTGGAAAGCGGTCAATTTTGCTTTGGGCTACAACCGCACCCAAAACTTTCACAATCGAAGCATCATCGAGAGCCTTAACAGTGGTACTTCCTTGACCGAAGCTTATGCTCAAGATGCAGCAGGAGTTGCAGAAGCAGATTTATTAGACGAATTACCTTTTGGAGCAGGTTTGGCATATTGGACCTATTTGATTGACCCCGTTGAAGGAGGAGGTTATGTAAGTGCATTGGGCAATGTCAACCAACGAGAATTTACGACAACCAAAGGTGCAGTTGATGAATTTTTGATGGCGATTGCAGGAAACTACAAAGACAAACTCTATATCGGAGCAACCGTAGGAATTCCGATTGCTCGCTACCAACAAGAAAAAATCTTTACAGAAGACGACGACAACGCTTCTACCGATTTTGAAAGCTTCCAATTGTCAGAATATTTGGAGACAAAAGGTATCGGCATCAATGCAAAGTTTGGAGCGATTTATCGAGTCAATGAAACCTTTAGATTGGGGGCAGCCGTTCATACACCAACTTTAATGTCCTTTGACGAAAATTTTGATAGTGTAATGTCTTCTGAGTTCGCAAGTGATAGTTATAGCGAAGAATCTCCATTTGGCTCATTTGCTTATGATTTGAAGACACCGTGGAAAGCTGTTTTGAGCGCATCTGCGATTATCGCCAAAAAAGGATTTATTTCTGTAGATTACGAATTTTTGGATTACAGCAAT
>JBMYXW010000912.1:0-1235 GCA_049608825.1 Chitinophagales bacterium | reverse complement strand
TAATTTTGACACAAAAATGAAAAAATAATTTTGCCCAAGCCTTTTCTTATAAACTTCAAAGTCCAATTCTAATCCTTACCTTTGCCGACTGTGTATTTAAAAGAACTCCATATTGCCAACTTCAAAAACTACGTCCACAGCAAAGTCTATTTTGACAAAAAGCTGAATCTGGCTGTGGGACACAATGGGGCAGGAAAAACCAACCTACTCGATGCAATTTACTATCTCTGCTTCTGCAAAAGTTATTTTAGCAGCAATGAGCTTCAAAACATTCGCCACAATGAGAATTATTTTCGTTTAGATGGCATGTTTGAAGTCCTGCAAACCCAAGAAACCGAAACGATCGTTGCCAAAATAGCGACCCACCGCAAAAAAAGTATGATTCGCAACGATATTCCCTACAAGAGATTATCTGAACACATCGGTTTACTGCCCTTAGTATTTGTTGCACCAGACGATATGCAATTGATAAAAGGCAGCAGTGAAGGACGGCGAAAGTTGATGGATGGAACTTTGTCGCAGTTGAATCAAGGTTATCTCAATGCGCTCATTCGCTACAACAAGGTTATTCAACAACGCAATAGCTTATTGAAGCAATTCCATGAAAGACGCACTTTCAATGCCACACTTTTGGAAACCTACAATCAACAGCTCATTCCTCTTGGAACACAGATTCACGAAAATCGAGTCGCCCAAACGACTTTGCTCTTGCCGCTTTTGCAGAAATATTATGAGCGTATCAGTTCGGGCAAAGAACAGGTCAATTGTAGATATAAGTCGGTATTGAAGGAGCAAAGTTTTGGAGATTTACTTCAAAGCAATCTCTACAAAGACCGTTCAGCCCAGCGCACAACGGAAGGGATTCACCGAGACGATTGGGTATTTGAAATCAATGGTTATCCCTTGAAAAAATATGGTTCACAAGGGCAACAAAAATCCTTTTTGATTGCCCTCAAACTGGCAATTTATCAACTCATTCGACAGTACAAAAACATTTTACCCATTCTGCTCCTTGACGATATTTTTGACAAGCTCGATGAAATGCGTACTACACAACTTATCGAAACCGTTATGGGTGAACATTTTGGGCAAATTTTTATTTCCGACACCCAATTGGATAGAATGAGACAAATTTTTGATAATTTTGAAGTGAAACCTAAAATCTTTAAGATTGAAGATGGAATGGCTGAATGGCTGAATGGCTGAATGGCTGAATGGCTGAATGGCTGAATGGC
>JBMYXW010000911.1:0-1236 GCA_049608825.1 Chitinophagales bacterium | reverse complement strand
GACCTCCGTTTCGGTATTCGGCAAATTCTGCAAGGCAGTTTCTCCAGCCCGATTGCTCCTCAATACCTTGCTTGCCCCATTCTGACTTTCCAATTCAAGTTCTACCTCTTCCATATCGCTGTCATTGAAGCTCACAGGTGCGAAGCCCAAAAAGGAATTTTGACGAGTAGTAGTTTTTTCGCTTTGGCGTATTTTGTTGAGTAATAGAGCGGAGGAATAATGGTAACTAATTTCGTAATAATGAATCAGATAGGGGAGATTGGCAAATGAAAGGGAATCCATTTCATCTATACTGTCAGTCGTCAATAATGCTTCAAAGGGTAGGTAATCCAGTAAATCGTGTCGAAGGACAATCATCTTTTGTGGAATAAGCCTTGACAAACCATCTTTTTCCAAAATAGGTGCAAGCAGCAAATCATACAAATCAGTGCTGACTTCTACATAGTCCT
Organism: Chitinophagales bacterium; assembly: GCA_049608825.1. Taxonomy (GTDB): domain Bacteria; phylum Bacteroidota; class Bacteroidia; order Chitinophagales; family UBA2359; genus JAUHXA01. The sequence continues at coordinate 787 of JBMYXW010000911.1, read as the reverse complement.
CCACATCTATTAGATTGATTGCATCTTGAAAATCCAATATCTTGTGTTCCAAATCATCGGGTTTCTCCAAACGGTGAACATCGTAAGCATTGGGAGTCACTTCAAAAATGTAAATATACTTTTCTGCTACGTAATAAGACAACAACAATATTGCAGGCTTTACAGGATTTTCTGCCTTTCTTTCTCCCAATATTTTTTGAAGTTCCTGTATTCCTATCGTAGGTGTTTTGTACTTCAATTGGTAATATTCTGGATAATCTCGTTCCAATTGAGTTGTTAAGGTTTCGCTTTGAAGTGTTGCTTGAAAAAGTTCTTTTTGAAGTCCTAAATGAAGATTTTTATCAGAAGCGACTTTAAGCTGTTTTTTTAGTTCAGAGATATTGACTTCTAAGGATTTAGCCTCCTTCAAAATAGTTGTGGGAATATTGCTTTCCAGTTTTGCCGAATTCTTTTGAAGGGAAGACAGCAGCACCATTGCCTTTCCCTTTTCTACAAATAAAAACATTTCCGCCAAAACATCTTCTTTCTTCGTTTTGTCATACAGCATCCAAGCAATTTCAATGGCAAGGTCGTAAAAAGTCACCGTTTCTTCTGACAAAAACAATTGTTCTTCCTCTTCGCTTTGTTGGTTTCGCATTTTGTTCAATAAAAGAACCAGCTGTTGGACGTGTTCAAAAGCGGCTTGAATCTCTCGCAGGTCGGAGTTTTGTTTGTACAACTCACAAAAAATTTGAGCTTTCGAGACAAGGGGTTTCGACAATCGTTGGGCAGATAGATAATGGTCAAT
>JBMYXW010000910.1:0-1249 GCA_049608825.1 Chitinophagales bacterium | reverse complement strand
ACGCTAACAACAGCAGTCAACTTAATCTAGATGCAGAAGTATCTAGAGCTAATCTCGCAGAGTTTATCGAGGATTATATTATTAGCGAGAATTATATTATGGATGAGTTTGAAAAAGAAGATAATGAAGATTATAGAAAATTTGTTAAGGGTCTTAAAAAAAATATCCATGATAAGCATGAAGACGAATTGGGGATTAAGATTTTTGATGGAAGACCTAAAAGAAAAGATGAAGATTATCTTAAATGGATAAAAGAAAATCCAAACGGGTTTATTCTGAATTTAGAACGTAGAGGTTCTTACTGCATGATTCATAAATCAAAGTGTGATTCTATTTCTGAGTTTTCTCAGAATGATAAAAGGAGAGAACGGGGAGAAACTCCCACGTATACTCAGAATGATAAGATTAAAATTGTATCATGTGATTCTTCAAAACTTGAAAAATATTACTTTGAATATCACGTGTATAATACAAGAACTGTATTAAAATGCACAAGAAAGCAATGTGATGGGAAATTTACCTAGGAACTTCAATCCCACTCACAATCACCTCCAAAACATCATCCGTCGTTTTGCCCTCCATTTCTTTTTCTGGACTCAACAAGATTCGATGCCGCATAGTCGGTTTCACCACTTCCGCAACGTCTTCTGGGGTCACAAAATCACGCCCTTGCATAGCCGCAAAAGCCTTGGCAGTCATCAAAATAGCCAAAGAAGCACGAGGAGAAGCTCCGAGATACAAATCTTGGTGATTGCGAGTCGTGTGGACGATTTTGGCGATGTATTCCATCAGCTTGGCTTCAACATGAATACTGCGAATTTGCTTTCTGTATTTTGCCAAATCATCCGTACTCAAAACCGCTTGAACCTCCTCCATACTGTGGCTGTTTTTGCGGCTATGAAAACCTGCAATAATCTGCACTTCTTCTTCAAGACTTGGATAAGGCACTTCAATTTTGAACAGAAAACGGTCCAATTGTGCTTCGGGCAAACGATACGTTCCCTCTTGCTCGATGGGATTTTGAGTCGCTAATACCAAAAACGGGGGAGTCATTTTGTATTCATGCCCTTCAATGGTAATTTGACGCTCCTCCATCACCTCAAACAGTGCTGCCTGTGTTTTGGCAGGAGCTCGGTTGATTTCGTCAATCAGCACCAAATTGGAGAAAATCGGGCCCTGTTTGAAGTCAAATTCCGATGTTTTGAAGTTGTAAACCGAAGTACCCAATACATCCGAAGGCATCAAATCG
>JBMYXW010000909.1:0-1256 GCA_049608825.1 Chitinophagales bacterium | reverse complement strand
ATTATTGCAGATGACGAATTGATAGCGATTCGAACGTTTTTTGTGCGGAAGGATTTGATTGAAGGGTTGGAGGGTGGATTTTGAAATACGCTTTTGGGTATTCCATGAGGATAAAGGCAAGTATTTAATTAGCTTTAAATCAACCTCTGTACACTCACCTCCGAATCCAAACTCCAGTCAGCCCCTAAATTTGACAACAAATTTAGCCCAGGTGTTTTACCTACTTCAATACTCCCTAAATCCGCCTCAAAGCCCAAAGCTTTCGCCCCATTTAAAGTTCCCCATTGCAGCAGTGTCTCAAAATCGAGATAAGACTGAAAACGAGCAATGGTTTTCATTTCCTCCAGAACAGACAATTGCCAATTTGAAGTCAAACTATCTGTGCCGATGGTCATTTGTGCATTTGCGTCTATAAAGCGTTGATAAAAAGGCATTCGGTTTTCGATATAAAGATTGGCGTTGGCACACGTTGCCCAAAATACATTTTTACCACCCCATTCATGTGCCGCTTTGATGTCTTCGGGGCGGCTCATAGTATTGTGGACAAATAGGGTTCGATGGTTGGGATTCATATTTTGTAGAGCATAGTGAATTGCCGTTTCGCTAGAAGCTTGGAAGTGGTCAATGCCAATTTGAAAAGCTTGGTAAAACTTGATAAAATCACCTGTTTTGTCGAGAAAAAACTGGTCTTCGTGTGGCGTTTCTTGGTTGTGAATACTGACAGTACAGCCGTCTTCATTAATACCCTTCAATAAACCAAACAATTTTTCAGAGACGGTATATGGAGCATGTGGAACACAACTCTTGCGGTTGCCGTTATCACTACTTTGCCCTTCAAAAACTGCATAATAATCATCAAAGGTTTTCTGCGCCCAATCGTTTTGCAGAAAATCAAACATTTCGACAAAGGTGTAATAACGAATCTTACTTTTTTGTTTGGTAGCTGCCGTATCGGTTTTATTTGAAATATCCCCCACAGCTACAATCCCTTGTTCATACATGTATCGGTCGCCTGCTTCAATGGCTGCAAAAATTTCTTCTGGTGGAACATTTCGATGATTGACCACTGTTTGAAGGAAAGGTAAAAGTCCTGTTCCTGTTTTTGCAACGCCTTTCATGTGAGAAAGTTCGAGATGGCAATGGGTATTCACAAACCCTGGAACGATTACGCCTCTGTGTATTTCTAAAGTGGTTGGATCGTGGTTAATTCGTTCGTCAAGTTTAAGGATTGTACCATTGTTGTCCACTACAATAAC
>JBMYXW010000908.1:0-1272 GCA_049608825.1 Chitinophagales bacterium | reverse complement strand
CAAGTATTTTCATGTCGAGAAATCGAGTGAGAAGTTGGGAAGAACAATCTTTTACCATACAAGCGGGGGGAAGGCATGCACCTATTCATCCTCAAGCCCCCAAAATGAAATTGGTGGCAAAGGACAAGAGAATTTTCATCGAAGGTAAAGAAGAATTGTATCGGAGGTTGAGCGTAAGGGAATGTGCGAGAATCCAAACTTTTCCCGATGACTTTATTTTTTATTATGAAAAAATAGCAGCTGGCTATAAGATGATTGGGAATGCAGTTCCAGTTAACTTAGCAAAATTTTTGGCTGAAAGCATAAAAGAACAGATTGAACGCTATGAACAGTTGGAGTATGCTCATGTAGGAGCATTTGGAATGATAGACGAACTAAATAAAACGCAATCTAACAACGTTTTTCACATAATTTAATTTCTTAAAATGATGAGTATGACATAAGATGTCTTGATAAAAAATAGGTTGATTAAAAAATGATTTTGTACTGATTCATTGCAGTTTTGAAAAAAAAATAAACTGTTTTTTCAAAACTCAAAATCCCATGCGTCTAAAATGAGTGAAACAACGACAATAACATTTTTTAAAAACTTAAATAACTTATTATCATGACAAATTCAAAAAATATTTTCGGACGCATTTTCGCAGTACTTACTTTTTTTGCTTTGACTATTGTATCTCTTGTCAGTGTATCGGCTCACACAATGGATGCTGATTATGACTTCAACCAAACGGAATTACAGTTTGCAGTAGAAAACAACTTTACCGATACGGCAACTCCTTTTGCTCCTGTCAGCCCTACTTTTTACAATCCTGCTGCAATGGGCATTAAAATAAAAATCATCATTATTATCATCATCAAGAAGAAGAAAAAAGGTGTGGTGGAAGTAGTAGGAACAAGAGTTGCGGAGAATGGCACACGTACCCGATTGAAGGAAAATGAAATATTGGCCGAGGCTTCAAGAGAGGGAAAAAATTTCTTCCTCATGCCATTGAAAGGCATTTATGCGAATAGTCAATATGGTTTTCCACCGAGCTTCAAAGTGTCTAAAGAAGTGTCTGCAAAATTGGGTATCAGAGTACCTTTTGGATTGAAGGCTTCTAAGATACTAATGGGTGTAAAGAAAATGGGTAATTTTGAAATCCAAGATTAATAGTTTCTTACCAAAGAAATCTTGCGATTTTTTGGCAAGAATTTATCACACTGCCTGCATCAGCTTAGGATTTAGGATTACATGATTTGTGATTTTAGAGTTTTGATTTTTAAACATCA
>JBMYXW010000907.1:0-1285 GCA_049608825.1 Chitinophagales bacterium | reverse complement strand
TTCTTGCCAATTGTATAAGGTAGCCCGATAAGGATTGTAAGGTACATTTTCGATGGGCGGAAAGAGCGTCGCACCGCCTCGCCTTAGTTCAAACTCCACTTCCATAGACGAGAATTTGCAGCCCAAAAACACAGTTCCTTTGACATCCATTTTTCCCCACTCCAAATCTGTACCTTCAAAGTTGATTCCTTGAATCACACATTCTGCCAAACCATAACCTTTGTTTTGAAACATCAAAAGCGTGTCAATCTCATAAATATTCTTTCCCATCATTTTGCACCCAATACTTTGTAAACCGATATTTTTTCCTTTTTCCCTTTCACATAAATAGGCTCAAATGCTTCGGTTTCGACCAAATCTACCACCTCATCATACACCCCTTGACTGATGAGAATTGAGTTGGGGAACTCTCGGGTAATGCTTTCAATGCGTTTGCCAGTATTCACCGTATCCCCTGTCACCGAATATTCTATCCTATCCTCCGAACCCATATTTCCTGCCACGACTTCTCCCGAATTGATACCAATTCCAATCTTGATTTCAGTATTAAATTTTTCTGAAAAAGTGTGATTCAAATAATCCAAGCAACGCATCATGTCCATCGCACAAAAAACGGCATTTTTTTCATTGTCGGAATAGGCTATTGGCGCACCAAAAGTGGCAAAAACTTCGTCTCCAACAAATTGATTGACTGCCCCATTGTGCTTTTTGACACATTCAGTCATCACAGTATAATAAGCATTCAACAATTTCACGACTTCTTTGGGAGGAGCAGCTTCACTCAAAGGGGTAAAGCCTCGAATGTCGCAAAACAACACTGCAATGTCTCGCTGTTCTCCATCAAATATGGTTTCCTCCGATTCTGCCAACGCTTTCTGAACCACAGGCTCTGGAACATACTTCATAAACAAACGAAGTGTTTTTTCTTGTTCGGCTACTTTGTGCCGCAATTCTTTGACCAGTCTTTTGTTTTTTTGCTGCAATTCAAAGAGTTGTTTGGCATTTTCGATGGTCATTCGCAGCTCCGTTTCGTTCCACGGTTTGGTGATATAACGAAAAACTTGTCCCTTGTTGATGGCATCAATAATCGCTTCAACATCACTGAACCCTGTGAGTACCATCCGAATCGCTTCGGGATGTTCGGGCAGAATATGCTCCAAAAATTGAACGCCAGTCATTTGGGGCATCCGTTGGTCGCTAATGACCAAATTCACCCTATTATCACGCATTCTTTCAATGCCTTCCTGCCCGCTTTGTGCCGTCAATACATTGTATTCTCGTCTAA
>JBMYXW010000906.1:0-1303 GCA_049608825.1 Chitinophagales bacterium | reverse complement strand
CTTCCGCCATTTCTCAATCGCCTTTTCCATATCCTCAGGTAGTTCAGATTCAAAGTACATTTCTTTGCCAGTGGTCGGATGGGTAAAACCGAGAATTTTGGCGTGAAGCGCATGTCTTTGAATGATTTTGAAGGCATTGTCGACAAACTGTCGGTATTTGGTATAGACTGTTCCTTTGATGATTTTGTCGCCGCCATAAGACACATCATTGAAGAGAGGATGTCGTACAGATTTGAAGTGTACCCGAATTTGGTGTGTTCGTCCTGTTTCCAAGCGGCATTCGACCAAAGTAACATATCCAAAACGTTCTAAAACTTTGTAGTGGGTTATGGCGTGTTTCCCTCTATCACCTTCTGGAAAAACATCCATCACCTTTCGGTAGCGTATATTTCGCCCTACATGCCCCGTAATCGTGCCTTCTTCTTCCTTCAAATCACCCCAAACCAAAGCATGGTAACGGCGCACAACGGTATGGTCAAAAAACTGTCTGGCAAGGTGCGTCATCGTAAAATCGGTTTTGGCAACCACCATCAAGCCTGTTGTATCTTTGTCAATTCGATGCACCAATCCTGGTCTTCTCGCTCCTTCAATTCCTCTTTCATTGATAGGCAGATTATCAAAGTGATGCGCCAATCCATGTACCAAAGTTCCTGTGTAATTGCCACTTCCAGGATGTACGACCAAACCCGCAGGTTTGTTGACAATCATCAATTGTTCATCCTCATACACAATATTCAGTGGCATTTCTTCGGGAATCAATTCGTAACTTCCCATAGGTTTGGGCATCACGATTTTTATCTCATCATGGGGTCTTATTTTGTAGTTGGATTTTACGGCTTTGTCATTCACCAAGACACAACCTGCTTTTGCAGCGTTCTGAATTTTATTGCGGCTATTGATAGCTGTTCTCTGAAAAACATACTTGTCTATTCGCTCTGGAGATTGCCCCCCATCGACCTTCAAAGAATAATGTACATAGAGATGTTCATCTTCTTGGTTATCTTCGTCTATCTGATTATTTTGCAACTCGTCACTCATTGAAGGGTTTATTTATTTTTGAATCTACAAAATTAAACATAATGCAGCGTTTATACTATTCTTTGACTACAATACTATTCTTTGTGTTTCAGCCTGCTTTTTCGCAAGTGAACGAGGATTTATCGTTTAATGAAGGTGCTAATATTCAGCAAAATGTGGAAATCAGGAATGCAGAAAATGCTTTTCGAGTCATGTTCTACAATGTCGAAAACCTCTTTGACACCCGTGATGACAGCCTCAAAAGAGACGATGATTTTACACCGAG
>JBMYXW010000905.1:0-1336 GCA_049608825.1 Chitinophagales bacterium | reverse complement strand
AAAATATACCTGCATTGTCGTTCTCAGCATAGATATAGTATTCGGTTAAAGCACTACTTACGGTTATTTCTGCACCATAAAATCCATCGTTTGCAGCTCCATCATTGTGTATGCCATCGTCAAACATTTCTACTTCGCTGAAAGGCATTTCGGCATCACCTCGGTATTTAAGAAAAGCAGTTGTTCCATTTGCTATTGCAGCAGAGACGGTGACAGTTTGATTGATAATCGGTGTATTCACCACACCAATCTCAGAAATGGTAGGGGCAACTGCTGTAAAATCTGCAAGTCCTAATAAATAGTCATTTCTTCCATCCATCAAATTGGTGATTCCCACCGTTGTCCCGCCTCCAGGACCACCACCTCCACTTACATCATCTGTGAGGTTGTCTTGAAAATTGTTGTAAGTAAAAAATTTGTTGCCATCTGCTTGTACGGCTGCGTCAATGGTAGATTGAAGCTCCAATCCTGTCACATAGTAAGCTTGGTTGTCAAAATTCTCCAAAAGCATGGTTTTGCAGTGAGCGATGTACATTCGTTTGTAAATCGGATTGCTCAACAGCTTTTGAATCAATGGAAAATCAGCATCATTTGCATGGAGTAAATGATCCATTCTTTGTTTAGCCGTTGTACTGTTCAGGTTTCCCGAACCTGTATTTGAAAAACGTCCAAAAGACTCATTTAAATCCCAAACAACAGGCGCAAATCTACCATTGTCTTGTCGATACAAATAGTAATTTTGGGCAAACCTTCCACTATAACTGTCCAAATTGACCAATACATTGTTGAAAGCGTGCATCCACAAAACTCTGTCTATATCCAAGATTTCTTCAATTTGGTCGCTGTGATTAGCAAGCGTGTCACAAAGATTAATCAATTCTTGCCAGCCATCATCAGACTTCAATTCATACGCATCGTAGTAATCGGTACTGTCTTGTCCCAAATACACCAAATTCGGAAAATCGTTGGACTGCGGCCCCGCTCCAGCAGGCGGATTGCACTTGATAAATGTATTCTTTTTGGAGTAAAAACGATTGTTTACAAACCTTTTGGTGATAGATTCTGAATTGCTGTACAATCCTATCAAATTGCCGTTGACATATACATTTGCATAGTTAGAAAGCGGTGCATCCATGTATTGTCGCAATACCTGATAAGACAATACTTCCCTCAAAAAAGAAGGGTCTTTGGCGACATTGCTCAACTTTATGTCTTTATAGCCTTCATAGTCTTGTTCTTTGAAGGTGTCCAACTCGATGTGAAATGGATTTTTCGTTTGGTTGGGATTGTAGGTACTGTTCCCCTTATACTTCACCCCAACACTGTCAAACACTAC
>JBMYXW010000904.1:0-1370 GCA_049608825.1 Chitinophagales bacterium | reverse complement strand
CAATGATTGCAGAGATTTTTGAAATGCAAGATTCTTTGCAAAAAGGTGATTTGCATTATAGTCATAAAATAGAAGGGCTTGGTCAATTTATTTTTTTAGATAGTACTATTGGAAAGGTTTCTTCTCAACAATTGTCTTTTTTGACCAACTGCTGCAAGGATACAAACGAACCTCAATTGCTCTTCATACATCATCCACCGACTTTGGCAAGTGTAGCACACATGGACAAAAATTATTCTCTTCAAAATATTGAGGAAGTGCAAACTGCGATTAAAGCTTGTGCTTCTCGACCACAAGCTATTTTCTGTGGACATTATCATTGTGAACGTTCTATCAGTTTACCAGATTCGGGAACTACGGTTTTTATAAGTCCTTCATCGGCTTATTTTCAGATAAACCCGAATATTGACCATTTTGAAATTGACAGCTATCAGTCGGCTTGGCGAAAAATTCTTTGGGATGGAAAAACGGTGAAGTCGAGCATTAAATACGTGAAGAAAAGCAATTTACTTTAAATCCTGCCTTATACAAAACAAGATTTTATCAATAGAATATGACAACTATTTTTCCTTTAGAAATTTCCCATCCTAATGAAAATCAATATTCTTCAATAAATAAACTACAAAAGTCTTCATCCCCTATTAGGAAAATATTTTTTAAATATTGAATGTTTATGGATTGTTTATATTCTGTCTATCAGTAGAAATGTTTGATTTAGGGGTACAAGTAAAATAGTCATAAGTGGCATTTTGAGCTCGAATGGAGCTTTCGCCCTCCACTATCGTTTTGTGTGGATTGTTGTTATTTTGATCGTGAATACGTGCCTTCACATTGTCTTTCCATTGAAACGACAATATTTGTTTGAGCTTCACCACCATTTTGGCATCATACAAAGGACAAGCTACTTCAATTCGTCGTCTAAGATTCCTTTCCATCCAATCTGCTGATGAAATATAACAGCGTTCGTTTCCTTCATTGCAGAAAATATACACCCTTGAATGTTCGAGATATTTATCAACTATGCTGATGGCTTCAATATTATCACTCAGCCCCTTTACTTGAGGTCTAAGAGAACAGATGCCTCGAATAATCAATTGAATAACAACCCCTGCTTGTGAGGCTTCATATAGCTTTTCTATCATTCCTTCATCACTCAAACTGTTCATTTTCGCAATGATGTATGCTTCCTTTCCTGCTTTCGCATTGGCGATTTCTACATCTATAAACTTAAAAAGACTGTCGACCAGATGCGTTGGAGAAACCAAGAGGTGATTGAAGGATGTCGTAGAAGGATGCCTTTTGTTCTCTATCATCTTGAAGACCTTAAACACATCTTTGGTAATTCCTTTGTGGGTGGTCAATAGACTATC
>JBMYXW010000903.1:0-1372 GCA_049608825.1 Chitinophagales bacterium | reverse complement strand
TGCTGCGTTGGTGATGATGATCAGTCGATTTATAGTTGGAGGGGCGCAAATATTGCTAATATTTTGCGTTTTGAGAAGGATTTTACCGATGCGAAAGTAATTAGATTGGAACAAAATTACCGCTCGACTAAAGCGATTGTGCGGACTGCAAATGAAGTCATCAACTACAACAAAAAACAGATTGCCAAAAAGATATGGACTTCAAATGACGATGGCGACAAAATCAAACTCGTTGAAGCCGCAAACGATACGGACGAAGCTAAAATTGTAGCAGGGTCTATTTTTGAGTCGAGGCTAAGACATCACTTCAAAAACGAAGATTTTGCGATTTTGTACCGCACCAATGCACAGTCTCGTTTGTTTGAGGAAGCATTGCGGAAGCGCAACATTCCGTATCGGGTCTTTGGGGGTTTGTCATTTTTCCAGCGAAAGGAAATCAAGGACATGATGGCGTATCTGCGTTTGACGGTCAACAACAACGACGAGGAAGCACTCCGACGGGTCATCAACTATCCCAAACGGGGCATCGGCAAAACAACAACCGATAAAATGGCGGCTTTTGCGGTAGCCGAAGAAAAACCACTTTGGGAAATAGCTGCTAACATTCAACTTTATCAGTTTTCGACAAGAGTAAAAACGGGTGTTGGGGCGTTTGTAAACATGATTCGCTTGTTTATGAAGCATGTCGAGAAAGAGGATGCTTTTGAATTGGCGCAGCGCATTGGGCGCATGAGTGGGCTGACGAAGGCGATACATTCCGACAAATCGGTGGAAGGAATCAGCCGTCAAGAAAACATTCAGGAGCTTTTCAACAGCATCAAGGAGTTCACCGACTCAAAAAAAGAGGAAGCGGTGGAGCAAGAGGATGGTAGTTTTGCCCCAGCAGACAGCAGCCTGGGGGCTTATCTACAAGAAGTGAGTTTGCTGACAGATGTGAGTGAGGACGAGGAAGATGGAAACGATAAGGTGGCACTGATGACGGTTCACTCGGCTAAAGGATTGGAGTTTCCTGCGGTGTATATTGTGGGTTTGGAGGAAGAGTTATTTCCTTCAAAACGAAGCAAAACGCAGAGTGATATTGAGGAGGAACGCCGCTTGTTTTATGTGGCGATTACCCGTGCCGAGAAACAACTTTCGCTCTCTTATGCCAACTGCCGCTACAAATATGGGAGCTTGGTCTATTCAGAAAAAAGTCGCTTTGTGGAAGAAATTTCGCCTTTGCATTTGGATAGGATTGGCGGCAAGCCTGCTGCTCGGGAACGAAAGTTTGGTTCTTCGAGTTCTTACGATAGCTTCAAAGAAAGTGATTCTATCGGTAACAATGTTCGGTCTGCCCAAAAACGAAACCTTCAAAAGAAACGCTTTGCTGCTC
>JBMYXW010000902.1:0-1374 GCA_049608825.1 Chitinophagales bacterium | reverse complement strand
ATTATCTTCTGAACAGTTGTACCAAGAGGGGTTCTTGCATCAGAATTGTAGGATTCCTTCAAAATCATTTCGTGCATTTCTCGAATAAAATTCTGCGTAATTGGGCGATTTTCCTCTACAATTTCTTCAACCCAAAGCAATGCCTCATTGTGTCCTTTTACCTCACGGTGGTCTTTATAAGATTTTCCTTTTGCCGTCAAATCGTGGAGAATCAATGAAATAGTCTCACCCAAAGTCAGTTGATTTCCTTCAATCGCATTGGAGTGATAATTCCACCACAAACGAAAAGTTTGTTTGATTTTCGCCTCTCGTTCTAGCGAAATAGGGCGCAAAGCATCCAATTCTTTTTTGCGCTCGTCAATTTGTTGAATGATAGTTGATAAACTCCCTATATCCATTGTTCTATTTTTGAATTTGAACTTGAGTTTTGAGCTTGAATTTTCTTACCTCTCCTCTTCCACCCGATAATGCTCTTTCTCCACTTCAATCAAAAACCTTGAAGGCATCGTATAAGTTTGGTCCCAAGAGAAAACATAAGAAGGCAGCGTCAAATACAATTGTTCCTTCGCCCGACTGCAAGCCACATAAAACAAGCGCCGCTCTTCCTCCATATCGTCAATATTACTCAGCGAACGAGAAGACGGAAACACACCATCAATCAAATGTGGCACAAAAACAGCATACCACTCCAAACCCTTCGCCGAGTGAATCGTGGAAAGCGTTACAGGCTTATCCTCACTTTCGTCAATGAGTGGGCGTACTTGGTCTTGAAACTTGGCAGAAGGCGGGTCGAGCGCAAAATCGGATAAGAATTTTTCGAGGTTTTCGTATCGGCAAGCAAGCGTATAAAGCACCTCAACATCCTTCAATCGGGTTTCATAATCATCTTCTTTCACCTTCAATAAAGGCGTGTAGTATTTCCGTAGAATCTCGACCTTTGAAGCAATCGGAATGTTGGGATTGGCAGCCTTGTTGAGGGCATCTTGCAGGTCGGTCAAGGCAGAGCCGTATTTGCGTTTTTCAAAATTGGAAAAATCAACTTTGCCCCTATTTTTGGCAATTTCGTCCACTATTTTACTCGCCGTTACTTTACCAATCCCAGGAATCATCTTCAATATTCGATTCCACGACACGGCATCCAATGGATTGAGAACCAATCGAAGATAAGCAATGATGTCTTTTACATGTCGCCGTTCCACAAATTTGATACCGCCCACAACGACATACGGAATACTTCTTTGGAGTAGCGCAGCTTGGATAAAATTTCCATGAAAAGTATTGCGGTACAAAACGGCTACTTGGTCGAGTGAAATGTCTTTTTCACGCAATTCCATGATTTTATCCGCTATAAAATCCGCCTCTTCCTCTTGGTCA
>JBMYXW010000901.1:0-1375 GCA_049608825.1 Chitinophagales bacterium | reverse complement strand
TTTAACTCAAAGTGACCAGTCATACCGCCAATATTAATAGCGACATCATTACCAACTACTTGCGCCATTGCCATCGTCAAAGCTTCTGATTGCGTTGGATTTACTTTACCTGGCATGATAGAAGAACCTGGCTCATTGGCAGGAATAATAATTTCACCAATACCACTTCGAGGACCAGAAGCCAACATTCGGATATCATTGGCAATTTTCATCAAACTAACCGCCAAAGTCTTCAAAGCACCCGACATTTCGACCAAAGCATCGTGAGCTGCCAATCCTTCAAATTTGTTTTCACCCGTCACAAATGGCAAACCAGACAATTCTGCCATATTTTTGGCGACCGATTCAGAATAATTTGGAGGCGTATTGATGCCCGTACCAACAGCAGTTCCACCCAAAGCCAATTCGGACAAATGCGCCAAAGCATTGTCAATTGCCCTCAAACCATGTGTCAATTGTGAAGCATAACCCGAAAATTCCTGCCCCAAAGTCACAGGCGTTGCGTCCATAAAGTGCGTGCGACCAATTTTGACTACATTCTTATGTGCCTCAGCTTTCGCCTGCAAAGTATCTCGCAGAGCCTTTACATTTGGAATTGTATTGGAGGTAATCAACTGATAGGCTGCAATGTGCATTGCCGTAGGGAAGGTATCATTAGAAGATTGTGATTTGTTTACATCGTCATTTGGATGCAAAACCTTGTCCTTGTCCGTCAATTCACCGCCATTCAAAACGTGCGCTCGATTCGCAATCACCTCATTGACGTTCATATTCGTCTGTGTTCCCGAACCCGTCTGCCAAACCACCAACGGAAATTCATCATCAAGCTGTCCCGCAGAAATTTCATCACAAACCTTCGCAATCAAATCCGCTTTCTCTTGCGAAAATCCCGCACATTCTACATTCGTAAATGCAGCTGCTTTCTTCAAAATCGCATAAGCGTGAATCACTTCAATGGGCATCTTCTGTCCCCCAATCTTGAAGTTTTCGATAGAACGCTGTGTTTGTGCGCCCCAATATTTATCAGCAGGAACTTCCACGTATCCCAAGCTGTCTTTTTCTTTTCTGTATTGCATATCTTTTTTTTATTGTGTTTGTGTATTTGAGTTGATAATTGTGTTTGTGTGTTTAGGTTGCTTGATTATAGTTTTCATTTCCTTACTCCGTTAGGAGTATAATATTTGTAGAAATCGAAACCAGAAGTAATCACCAACTCCATAGGAGTTGAACCTCAATAAAATAGTGATTTTCGAAGCCTTGTAAAACAACGGTAGTCTCAAAGACTACCGTTGTTTATTTTACGCATTACCATCTAAAATGTAACTTTCACACAATACAAGCTTCTTTTATACTTTTACAATGTTTGGGTTTAGTT
>JBMYXW010000900.1:0-1377 GCA_049608825.1 Chitinophagales bacterium | reverse complement strand
CCATTCAACCATTCAACCATTCAACCATTCAACCATATAAGCACACTTTAGTCAAAATCGCCTAATTTCCTTTATATTTGTGAACAAAATGAAAAAGAAAACAAAAGACAGAATCATCGAAACAGCTACTGAGCTTTTTAATCAGCAAGGTTTTGGAGCGATTTCATTACATGAAATTGCCCAGACCTTGGGCATAAGTCGTGGGAACTTGACCTACCACTTCAATACCAAAAATGTGCTTTTGGAGGTGATAGCTGATGAAATGTGGGCAAAAATTGAAGTAGAACGCCAAAAAAGACGAGACTTCCCTTCTTTTGAAAATATTCACAACGAGACACAACTTTATTACGCTTTTCAAAAAGAATACGCTTTTATTTTCAATGATTTACATGTCATCAAGCACCCCATTTTAGAAAAAAAGTTTCGGCAATTCTGTTTGGCTACAATTAAAGACAATAAAGCTGCAATCGCTTTTGCTATCCAACTCGGCAATATGAAACCAGAACCCTTTGCAGGGGCTTACTACAATTTGTGTTTGTCTCTTTGGGTATTGGCTCTTTTTTGGTTGCCACAACAAGAAATTCGAAAAGTTAACGATAATCAAGAAGTCGTAAAAGTCGTTTGGAGTTTGATTTTGCCGCATTTTACTTCAAAAGGAATTGATTCGTTTAAGGCTTTTTTTGGGGAAGATTTTTATGAGGGGATAGGGCAGCCGTTTTCTGTTGAGTCGCATACTTCTATGTTTTAAATGTCGTGAAACGAAAAAAAAGACATTCAGAAGGGCATCGCCCTAACCCTATTTGTAGAAAAAACCTCGGTTTATGAATTATAGGAGCGTAGCTTCGACACCTACCTTTAATTATAGTGTCGAGGCTACGCCCCTCACAAAGCCCTATTTGGTGATTTTTCTGCAAATAGAGTCGCAGCTATGCTGCTGAAATACCCAAAAGCTTTCATTAGAAAGTAATCAAACTCTCAAACAAAAATAACTCACACAATGAATGCTATTAAGTCCAAAATAAACACTAACAGCTCCCAATTCAAAGCCAACCACCAAGGCATGACCAAGTTTGTAGAAGAACTCAACAAACACTTGGCAGAAAGTCGTTTTCAAGGCAAAGAAAAACACATCGAACGTGCCAGAAAACGGGGTAAATTGTTGGCAAGGGAACGGCTTGAATTGGTGCTGGACAAAGACAGTCCTTTTTTGGAGTTATTGCCCCTTGCAGGAATGAAGCAAAAAGGCGGATTTGGCGCAGGCGGCACAAACGTTTCTGGTATTGGATTGGTGGCTGGAAAACTGTGTATGGTCAACTCCAATGTCGGAACCCACAAAGGCGGTTCGGTCGATTATGCTACGGTTTTTAAGAGCCTTCG
>JBMYXW010000899.1:0-1379 GCA_049608825.1 Chitinophagales bacterium | reverse complement strand
GAATTGCAGCATTTTGAATTGGAGGATTATCACCGATTGGAGTCCATGCAGTCTTTGTTTTTGGAGAAAAACGACCTGCAAGAAATCCCCAAAGAGAATTGGGAGAAAGGAGGGAATTGTTGGGAGTTGGTGCGGGCCTATTTGGAGGCGGCAGAGTCGGGACTTATCATCAATCAAGAGGCGAAGGTGGTTTGGTTTGGCAATGGAAGGGCGGGAAAAACGACGCTTTCTTATCAGTTGAGAGAGCGATTGTTCAAGGATTTTGAGCAGACGCATGGCATCGAAATCAAGGATTGGAAGATTCCCTATGAGCGATTGCCGCAGGCATTGAAGGACAGAATGACCGCTTCTTTGGCGGAAGCAAAAGCCCAACATCCACAGACTAAACTCGAACTTCCGGCCCACATTGTTTTGAAGTTGTGGGATTTTGGAGGGCAAGAATATTACCACGCTACGCATCGTTTGTTTTTGAATTCCAATGTATTGTACCTATTGGTTTGGAACCAGGCGACCGACTTTCAAGCGGAGGATGCCGACCCTGCCAAGTGCATTTATCCCCGAAGCTATTGGCGACACAATATTCAATACTATGCGGAGGAGGGAGAAATCATTCTCGAAATCCAAAACAAAGCCCAACAAGAAGCCTATACCAACAGGGCTGCTCTTCAATACAAGGTAGCCTACCGCAATGCAGAGCAGCCCCGCAGCCTTCAACGCTATGAATTAGATGTGGCCGATTTGGAAGATGCCATCATCGCCCAACTCTCCAATTTGACCTATTTGGGACAGACTTTCCCCGAAGTCTATGACCACATTCGCCAAGCCCTGCGAGACAACCCAAAGGATTATTTGTCTTATGCGGATTATGTAGCCTTTTGTGAGGAGCAAGATACGACTCGTGGAAAAGGCAAGGAAAACCTGATGCAGCAAGCCACACAAATCAAAGCATTGACCGAATTTTTGCACGATACGGGTACACTGATTTGTTACCGATATACTCCGAACTGCCCCGAATTGTTGAAGGATTTTGTGTTTATCCGTCCGCAGTGGGTCACGGATATGATTTATCGAATTTTGGACAAAAAACTGGTCGACCAAAAAGATAATCCTGGTGAGTTTGATAAAAGATATGTAGAACAGGTGACGCAGGAATCGGGTTTGTCGGCAGATACTTGGATAGAACTGATGAAACAGTTTCAGTTGATTTTTGAAGTAAATCGGGAGGGCAAGGTATATTTTATTGCTCCTCAATATTTGCCGATGGATTGTACCAATCTGATTGGGAAAAAGTGGGCATTGAAGTCCAATCCTGTTCATCAATTCAGCCTGCATTTCCCCAGATTCCTCCCGAAGAGCCATTTTCTGCAATTTGTAGCAGA
>JBMYXW010000898.1:0-1389 GCA_049608825.1 Chitinophagales bacterium | reverse complement strand
TCTTCTACCTCTTGAAAAGATTCAATATCTGCTCCTGCAATGAAGTCTTTTTTGCGGCTCGCCAAAACAATGGCTTTCACCTCATTATCTGCCTCCAATTCTTCAATCAATGAATCAAACAATCCGATGGTCTCAGGTGATACTTTGTTCACAGGACTGTCTTTTTGGTCGAGCCAAAGAGTGGCTACGCCATTTTTTACTTCAATGCTAAGGTAGTCTTCACGTTTCATATTGTGGTTGGTTCTTTGTTGTTTTTGAAATTCAAATGTGTTAAGTCCATTAGTACAGCATAAATCAAATTTTCATCCCATAGGGAACTGGTAACTCATGAAGTCCGCTAGGACTTGAATATTTGTAGCGAAATGGTAGAAAGAAATGACAGAACTCCATCGGAGTTCAATCCAAATGTAGTGAATACTTGAGTTCAACTCCAATAGGAGTTGGTATTCTCTTTTCTATTCACTACCTACAAATATTGTACTCCTAACGGAGCAGCTTATCCAAAATATTGCAGGCTAATTTCTCGCCTCCCTGTTCTCACTTCCTCCCTACAAATCCCCCAATTGTGGTCGCATCAATATTTCTTCGACGACTGCCGAATCTCCCAATCCCACAATCGCCACAATCGTTTTAGCCACATCTTTCGCTTCCATCAATCGGTTATCAGCTACCTCCACTCCTTTCCAAGCATTCGTCCGAGTTGCCCCTGGCAATACCGCAGTCACCTTCACATTGTGTGGCTTCAATTCTTCTCGAAGAGCTTTGGTATAGCCCAAAAACGCAAATTTTGAGATGCTGTACGAAGCACTATCGGGATAAAATTGAAGGCTGGCAACAGAGCAAATATTGAAGATTCGACCTGTTTTGTGTGCTAGAATTGAAGGTAAAAGATTTTGGGTCAAATAATAGGCACTGTACAAATTGGTTTCGATGAGTTTTTCCAAAATACCTTCTTCTTTTTCCTTCAATAAAGTATCGGGTAACCAAACACCTGCATTGTTGACCAAAATATGGACTTGATTCCAAGTCGCTTTTATGCTGTCCGCAAAAGTAATCACCTCCTGTTTGAGGCTCATATCGACGGTCTTAATATGGATTTCAATAGAAGGGTAATCTGCCGACAACTCTGATTGAAGGTCTTTCAAATCCTTTTGCGTTCGAGCACACAAAAACAAATTGTAGCCTTCTCGTGCAAATGCCACTGCAATGGCTTTTCCGATTCCTTTGGTAGCTCCTGTAACGACTGTGTTCATATTATTGAATGGTCAAAAAATAAACCCCAATTTAGACTTTTGTAGTTTTACTCTAAAAACTTTTCATTCTAATGAAAATCAATCTCCTTCAAAAATAAACTACAAAAGTCTTCATCTCAAATATGGAATTTATTTT
>JBMYXW010000897.1:0-1394 GCA_049608825.1 Chitinophagales bacterium | reverse complement strand
ATTACAACAGGATTGAAGGTTCTTTTGTGTGAAACTATTTTTGTCTCACTACTTAAATCCTTATTTGTTCACCATCAGTTTCTCATAAAAACGCTCACCAGATTCCGTCTGCAATTTCAAAATATACGCGCCATTTTGTAACTGCTCTGCGTCAAAATCCATGCGCTGCAATAGCTCACCTTCCACTTCCTCTCCCTGCAATAGCTCTGCAACTTTGCGTCCATCCATCGAATAAACAGACAACCAAACTTTTGAAGATTCAGCAAGGATAAACTCTATTGAAGTCTGCGCTCCAAAAGGATTGGGATACACGCCAAGCATTCTATTTTCTTGCCCTTCTACCGTTTTGCAGCCTCCTCGACCGCCTCGACCACGAGTTTTGCGGGTCACATTTATATCCTCCAAAGTAGCTGTTGTTCCTGTACAGTCTGTGACCGTAACATCGTACTTACCCGATGCCAAACCCGTTGCCTCATTGCCTGTCACTTCTCCCAAAGCAGTTGAGGTGAAACTATTGGGTCCTGACCATTGATAGGTGTATTCATTGCAGCCATCACTTCCACCCTCTACTTCTATACTGATAGAACCGTCCGCATAGCCAGGACAGGATTCTAAATCTATTTCGTGGCTGACGATTTGAGGTTCAGATTCGTCTATCAGGTCTTCGTTGGTGAATACCACCGTTTCGTTGTTGCAGTTGTTTGCATCGGTGACGGTCAATGTCCAATCCGCCTCTGGCACATACAAAACTTGGTATTTGAGGCAGCCTGCAATGGGAGAAGGATAGTCGTTTACAAGTGCAAAGCCGCCTGACTTTTCAAATTCAATACTGTAAGGCATCGTTCCGCCACATACTTCGGCAACAAAGATGGTTTGCCCTGCGGCATTGTTTTCGGCTACAATTCCTGTGCCTGCTGTGTTGGGTTCAAAAGCTTCGGGTACAGTCAATTCTACACATTCGATGTCGAAACAGCCATCTTGAATCGTGCCTGTTTGATAAATGTCATTCATTGGTGTGGTGAAAATAACAGGCGAAGGGTTGGGCAGGCAATCTTTGCATTCGTTGTATGAACAAACCAAATAATCGCCTGCTGACAAACCTCCAAAACTGGCTTTTGCCGTTCCTGTTCCATAATTAGCTATTGCGCTCTTTTGGTATAATGTGTTTCCTAAATTGTCTTGTGAATAGACAAAGAAATAGTGTCGGTAATTGCTGCCTATTTGATTTCCTGTGCTGCTGATTTCCAAATCTCCCCCTACACAAATCGTGTTTTGGTTGGTGGTCAAAACACCTGCTTCTGCCAAACAAGGTGTTGCGCTTACCTCAACCATTGCAGTCCCTGTGCATCCTTCTTGATTGGTGACAGTGACGGTGTAAACGCCTATTGAAGTAG
>JBMYXW010000896.1:0-1418 GCA_049608825.1 Chitinophagales bacterium | reverse complement strand
GTTATCAATGTTTTTTCCAAAATGAAATGTACCATTAATTTTGGTTAGGTACTTAATTGACTTGTGCTATCTTTTGGGCACTTTAAAAAGCGAATAAACAATATTGTAGGGCAGTTTTTCAAAGTTTTCGGCATCGGTGATTTGGTGTTGATTGAGTAGCACATCGAAAGGCAAATAGTACAATTCACCGTGTAGAATGACGATTTGTTTAGAAAAATTCAGTGACGCAACAAGTCTAATAATCAAAAATCATCCCTTGTGGATTGATGTTCCAATGGTATTTCTGTGCTTCTGCAAAATCTGCAAAGTTCATTTTTTCGCCCTTTTCGATTTCTTTGAAGGCTTGATACATCTGCCTTGCAGCTATTTCGGGCAGCATTCTGCCCACACCTGTACAAAATCCTGGGATGGAAATGTGTTCAATTTTGGGATGTTTTCGGGCTTCAATCAGTGTGGCTTTCATCGCCAAGTAAGGATTGACCGAAGTTGCGATATTGAAGTTCATCGGTACTCGCATCGTTGGAGCTGAAATCAAATAGGGAATCAGTTCATCACCCGTTTCAAGAATCATTGCCCGCCCAACCATCAATTCACCTTCTGGTAATTCCTTGATTTTTTGCTGCAAAATCTCCTGCAAACCCCAACCCAATCGTTCAGAAATCGCATAATCGACTCCGCCATCCATAAACCCAAATGAATTGGCAGGACTCACAATGGCATCCGACAAGACTTGTGTCAAGTCTCCTTGTTGTATGATTACATTTTTTTCTCCTTCAAAAAAACTGCGCCAAGCAGTCACCATTTTTGGATTTTTGTCAATGAGTAGATAATTCATGTTTCATTTTTATTCTTAGTATTGGACAAAATACACTGTATCTGTTGTCATCAATAGGTTTAGAGTGACATTTTTCAGCGTTAAAATCAATTGGCTTTGTACTTCAATTGAAGGAAAGGTGTCGTCCGTATTTTGATTCTTGAGGTTTGAACAAGAAAGTATTAGGAAGCAAAACGCCAGTAATAAGTGTTTCATGAAAAAATATTTTAGAGCAACAAAATCTCCTTCAATTCTCCCACACTACCAACAATTTCATTCGGTTCTGCCTCCTTCAATTCTTTCAAACTTCCATAACCATACTTCACACCAACAGCATCAATTCCACAAGCTTTTGCGCCCAAAATGTCGTATTCTCGGTCACCAATCATCAATACATTGGAGTCTGCTTTCACATCGAGTAGTTGAAGTACATGAGAGATGATTTCAACTTTCTTGTTTCGGGTATTGTCCAAATTGCTGCCCACTATTTCGGTGAAAAAATCAGCTAAACCAAAGTGTTTCAATACAATGTTGGCGTAAAAAGTAGGCTTTGCAGTGGCAACTCCTAAGGTTTTACCCAAAGACTTCAATTCCTTCAAAAGGT
>JBMYXW010000895.1:0-1447 GCA_049608825.1 Chitinophagales bacterium | reverse complement strand
CAATAACATTTGTTTTAATTGGGATTTGAGCAACCTTTTTGATATAGGGCAAGCCATTGAGTGTTTGAATAAAAGACTCTGTAAAGTGTAATTTCTTGAAGTAAAAATGATATGCGTTTCTTGGTTCTTGTGTCTCTAATTTTTCGATTTTTGTGATTTGATACTGCAATATCCATCGCTTCAATCCGTGGTGTTTGGGTTTGTGTAATTCTTGATTGTATTCCCAATTCATGTTTTGATAGCGAGTTTTTATTTCTACATACAGTTTTCCTTCAACATAATCAACTTGATTGGCAATGACCTTATCTGTATTTAAAATTGTCAATAGAAATCCAAAAGTTAGCAATAAGAATAGGGTACTGGGGGAGGAGAAGGTTTTGAGTGAGTAGGTTTGAACCATACAAAAAATATTTTTAAGAGTTAATGTAAAAACCAATGTGGTAACTACTTATGTAACTTTTTTTATTGGATTTTATTGTCTTGAAAAGTAACACACTGTTCTTTTAAGCCATAATTTTATTTTGAAGCAAATCTTGATATTTAAGCCTAATATTTGCAAATTTTTTCAATTAAGAATATGTTTTATGTATGCAAACTACTACTTTTGCAAAGAAAAATAGTAGTTTGCATACAAGTTTTACAATCGAATTTTATGAATAAAACCAAGAAAAAAATCATTCTTACGGCTGTTTCTCTTTTCAATGAAACAGGCATGGGGAATGTGCGTAATCAAGATATTGCAAAAAAAGCAGGGATTAGTTTGAGTAATTTTAATTATCACTTCAAAACCAAACAGGATTTAGTTCTTGAAGTTTGCGCTTATATGACAGGCGTACTAGAGCAAGAAGTCTATGGAAATATGGTTTTGATAAGAGAGGGACAGGGCTTAGAAATTACAAAACTCTACTTCGAGTTTGAGCAAAACTTTCGTTTTTTCTATCTCGACACTTATCATATTCTGCAAACCTACCCTATTCTTAAAGAAGAAGTCCATAAACAGGTAAAAGAAGCTATTCAAATCATTAAAAACCTCAACTATATGGCGGTAGGAAAAGGAAATATGTTGCCCGAACCTACTGATCAACCAGGGTTATACGACCAATTGGCAGAGCAAATTTGGATAAACAATCATTTTTTGTTTGGTCAAATCCATATCCGAGGCATTGAAGTAAACTCTGTATCAAAAGGACTCCAATCCGTTTTTGCCATCTTGTACCCTTATCTAACTGGAAAAGGGAGGGATGCTTATCGGGTGTTTCTTAAAACTATTGTATAAGATGATTCGTGTATAGTATTGGGAAAGTTATCGAATTAATCTTTTCAAAGGTCAAAAATCATGTAATCCTACCTCCTAAATCCACCTAGGGCTGAATGGCTCTATTGTTGAATTGTTATATTGCTTGGTTATCAATGTTTTTACTCGACTGAAAGGTGTCAAGCATTTAAC
>JBMYXW010000894.1:0-1451 GCA_049608825.1 Chitinophagales bacterium | reverse complement strand
CAGGTTTTAAAGTTACCGAAGAAATAGCTAGACTGAGACATTCGACACCAGGAGTTACATTAATATCTCCTCCTCCACACCACGATATTTACTCGATAGAAGATTTGGCGCAGTTGATTTTCGACCTCAAAAATGCCAATCGTGCGGCAAGAATCAATGTCAAATTGGTTTCGGAAGCTGGTGTGGGAGTTGTTGCGGCAGGTGTGGCAAAGGCTCATGCGGATGTGATTTTGATTGCGGGACACGATGGAGGAACAGGAGCTTCACCTTTGAGTTCGATTCGTCATGCGGGTTTGCCGTGGGAATTGGGCTTATCAGAAGCACATCAAACTTTGGTCAAAAACAAATTGCGGAGTCGGGTAACGCTTCAAACGGACGGTCAGATTCGCACAGGGCGAGATTTGGCAGTAGCGACTCTTTTGGGGGCGGAAGAATGGGGTGTGGCAACGGCTGCTTTGGTGGTTGAAGGCTGTATCATGATGCGAAAATGCCACTTGAATACCTGTCCTGTGGGCGTGGCAACGCAAGACGAAACTTTGCGTGCTCGCTTCAATGGCAAAGCCGAACACCTAATTAGCTTCTTCACTTTCTTGGCGCAAGACCTTCGTGAAATCATGGCGGAATTGGGCTTTAGAACGATTGATGAAATGGTCGGTCAAGTTGATGTATTGAAGGTACGTGAAAAATTGCCGAATTGGAAAGCGGAATATCTCGACCTTTCGCCGATTTTGCACCACCAAAAAGAGGGCGCAGAAGCGGGACTTTACAAACAAATAGAGCAAGAGCATGGAATCGAAGATGTGATAGATTGGAAATTGATAGAACTCGCCAAACCTGCCTTAGAAAAGGGCGAAAAGGTGAAAGGCGAATTTACATTGGTGAATACGGATAGAACCGTGGGAACGATGCTCTCCAATGAAATCGCCAAAAAATATGGCGGTGAATACTTACCTGATGACACTATTCATTTGAAATTCACAGGTTCGGCTGGGCAAAGTTTTGCGGCTTTCAGTGCGAAAGGAGTCACCTTTGAATTGGAGGGAGAAGCCAATGATTATTTCGGCAAAGGTTTGTCGGGAGCAAAATTGAGGATTTATCCAGACAAAAAAGCGACCTTGAAGGCATCCGAAAATATGATTATCGGCAATGTGGCTTTTTATGGGGCGACTGGTGGTGAGGCATATATCAGCGGCAAGGCTGGCGAGCGTTTTTGTGTCCGAAATTCGGGTGTACAGACAGTTGTAGAAGGTGTGGGCGACCACGGTTGTGAGTACATGACTGGCGGCAA
Source organism: Chitinophagales bacterium (assembly GCA_049608825.1). Classification (GTDB taxonomy): domain Bacteria; phylum Bacteroidota; class Bacteroidia; order Chitinophagales; family UBA2359; genus JAUHXA01. Next base: position 163 of record JBMYXW010000894.1, on the reverse strand, counting down.
AGTGGTGATTTTGGGCGAAACGGGACGCAATTTTGCAGCGGGTATGAGTGGCGGAATTGCTTATGTTTACAATCCAAATGGTACGTTTGAGGCTAACTGCAATGGGGATGCTGATTTTGATGAAATGAATGTGGAAGATTTTCAGTTTTTGAAGGGAATGATT
>JBMYXW010000893.1:0-1454 GCA_049608825.1 Chitinophagales bacterium | reverse complement strand
CTCTATCTGTACCAATGGATTTGCAACAGTAGAATATACAGGAAATGCAGGAGAGGATGCGAATTACAGCTGGACCTTCAATGGAGGTACACCTGCTACCTCTACCAGCTCAGGACCTATAGATGTAAGTTGGGATACACCAGGTACAAAATCGGTCGTTTTAACGATAGATGCCAATGGTTGTTCTGTGGAACCTCCTTTTCAGTTTATCAATGTCATTCAAGCACCTACTGCCCCCGAACTCACCTGTGATGAAGCAGGCTTGGGTTGTGCAAGTGTGAGTTGGACAACAGAAGCAGGACACCTATACTACATTGAGACTTTTCTGAATGGAAACCCATTACTTCCCTTATCTCTCAGCACCAATGGCAATTTCAATAATTGCACCTTCGACGATGGAGATACGCTCTTGGTCAATGTATATGCCGAAATTGATGGAGAAGATTTCTGTGGTCAAACCGAACCTGTTAGTATCGAGTGTATTGTCAATACCTGTGATGAAACACCATTGAGTATTTTAGGCATCGACGAAACATATTGTTTGGGAGACCAAATCATTGCAATCACCACAGATCCAATAGGAGGTACTTTAAGCACTACTTCTTTGGGCTTAGTGGACAGCACTTTTACGATTGCAGATGCAGGAGTCGGTGACCACACGATTTTGTACGAATGGACGGATGAAGATGGATGTTTCAATGATACTACTTTTACGACTACAATTTATGATATACCAACTGCCTCTTTTACCATCAATCCCAATCCTGTTTGTGAAGGATCTGGTGCAACGATTACCTACGATGGCACAGCAGATGTAGAAGATTTTGAATGGAACTTTGGTGAAGATGTTGTAACAGTCGGTCTTACAGGCGAGGGACCACACAATGTAATTTGGAGTACAACAGGTATCAAAACAATTACCTTGATAGTAACTGCAAATGGCTGTCCATCAGAAATGTTCTCTGCCGATTTGGAAATCATTCCCGAACCTCAAACTCCAACTATCTCTTGTGGCCCATCCACCGAAGACTGTGTGACCTTTGAGTGGACAACATCTGATGGAGACAATGGTTATACTTTTAGTCTTTTGATTACTCCCCCTACTGGTAGTCCAATGACCCAAACAGGATTGTCAAGCAACACCAATAGCTATACTGTTTGTGACTTAGAGCCAGGAACAAAAGTGCGGATAAATGGTTTGCGAGCCGTTGCGTTTGAGCCTTGTACCACTGCCGCACCTGCCGAAGCATTTACTTGTACGGCTATTGATTGCAGCGAAATACTCACCATCAGTGGTTTGCCCGATGATGTTTGTGCCGATGGAGCTATAATCAACTTCAATTTTGTAGCACCTGTTGGCGCAGTTATCAGCGGAAATGGTGTGACTCAAAATGGCAACAGCAGTGCATCCTTCAATCCTGCAACAGCAGGTACAGGCGTTCACACCATAAGTT
>JBMYXW010000892.1:0-1462 GCA_049608825.1 Chitinophagales bacterium | reverse complement strand
TTATGGAGCGTAAGGGCAAGGTGGTGAAAATGTTGGCGATGTTTGATACGGTGGCGGCTACGAATCGGATGGAAATGAATGGTATGGAGCAGAAACAGGTGAGTGGTATCAAAAAATGGAGCAAGAAGGTGGGCTACAATTTGTCGCTTTTGGTGAAAAATCCTGTGAAAACTTTGGCGTATAAGTCGAGTGTCTTGACCCGTAGGCTGCAAAGAAGCAAGGGCAAGGTGGCGAATCCTCATGCGGCAAATGGCAATGTACAAGCAGTGGAGGAGAATTTTACGGAGTATGGCAATCGGATTGACCAAGCGAATATGCGGGCTTATGAGAATTATGTGTTGCGTCCTTTGGGGGTGAAGATTGATTTGTTTCGGGCGAAGGAGCAGTTGTTTTATGTGGAGGATTTTGATTTTTTGGGATGGAAGCCTTTTGCTATGGACGGTGTTGTGGTGCATGATGTGGAGGGGAATCACCTGAATTTGTTTGATGAGCCGAATGGGGAGATTTTTGCGAGGAAGTTGCAGGGGGTTTTGGATAGTTGATTTCATTGCCGTTCAAATGTCGCCAAGTTTTTCAAACGTTGGCGAATTTTCACTCGAAACGGTTTTATTAAACAAAAGCCCTCTCTACATTGAAGGAATGTAGAGAGGGCTTTCTTTTTTGCTCGTTTTGAACATGAACTTCTAGATAAAAAAGAACTTAGCCAACGTATAGTGAGCGTTCCTTTTCATCTAGCCTTCTTGTTCAAAAACCCCACCCCTAAACTTCGGCTGCAACAAATACAAAGTACCCAAAGTCATGAAGGATAAGGCGAGGATGATTAAGCCCCATTCGGAGAGGGTGGGAACAGTGGGAGTGGAAGAAGGTTGGATGGTGACTCCGAAGTCATAATCTAAACTTGTTACAGAACCAGTATCATCATCATAATATTGTCCAGTTGGATAGTCATTTGAGCTAGCGTATTTTATGTCGATAGAGTTAAAAGGAACAGCTTCAAATTCAACTGCATATATTGTTCCTGCATTTACAGCAAAAGGCGTATTTAAATTAATAATTACATTCTCCGTGCCTCCTGATGTACTAAAAGTTTGATAAATACCTGTACCCAATGTTGTAGTCGGAGTGTTGATACTTGGTCCAATACGTAGATTGTGAGTACTTGCCAAGGTACCTGATGAAAAACCAAAACTTACACTTGTTATCTCTCCTGTTTGACAAGCTTCAAATGTTTGCCCTACAATACTGAAACTGCTATTGGTTTGGAAGGTCATATTGGAAGTTCCTACTCCATGTACTAGACATTGAGCAGAAATGATGTTAGAAGGTAATAACAATGGAATAACAATGTAAAAGAGAAATTTCCACTTTGATAAAAAGAAACTTAGTATGGAAGAGGGTTTACCATCTTGGGCTGATGGGCTGATGGGCTGATGGGCTGATGGGCTGATGGGCTGATGGGCTG
>JBMYXW010000891.1:0-1486 GCA_049608825.1 Chitinophagales bacterium | reverse complement strand
ACATCGTCTAACTTTGAAGAGATAGAAACACCTTTCAACAAAATTGGGGTAGATAAAGTAGTGACGGTAAAAAATGGAAAATATGAGAAAGGTCAAAATGAATTAGTCGATGATATGCCTCAAGTGATGAAAGTTTCTGAACCAATCAACAACCAAGATGGCTCTATAACTTATGTCAAAATCAATAAGCTACTTCCTGCAATGAACAAAGAACTTAGCGAAGCACGAGGATACATCATTGCAGATTACCAATCAGAACTGGAAAAGGAATGGGTAGAAGAACTTCGTCAAAAATATCCTGTCAAGGTAAAAGAAGAGGTGTTGAAAAGCATCTATAAATAGTTTTTTGTCGTTTAAGTTTTTTAATTGGATTTTGTAGATGGTTTCCAGATATTTTGCTGTTTTTTCGATGGGAGTTCTTTCTTGTTGCTTGGTATTTTTACCCGCCTGCAGTTTCTTTGGAGGCAGTGATGCCAATAATGAAAATGAACCTGTGGCAAGGGTCTTCAATAAATTTCTTTACCAAGAAGATTTGAAAAAATTACTTGGTGACAACTATTCATTGGAGGACAGTGCCAATCTCAGTGATTATTATGTACATGATTGGGTACACCGAAATTTGTTGCTCAAAAAAGCAGAAATGGAACTGCCTGGTAGCCAAGAAGAAATTGACCAAAAAATAGAAGATTATCGTACATCCTTGTTGTTGTTTTTATACGAACAAAATTTGTTGAAAAAAAACACAGATACGGTGATTTCGACAACAGATATCAACGAATATTACCAAGAACACCAAGAGAGTTTCAAGCTCCGAGAATACATTCTAAAGGCTCAATTTGTGATTCTCAAAAAAGAATCTCCTCAATTAGATTCTGTTCGTTATTGGCTCAAAGATGGAAGTGAACCTGCAATGAAATCACTGCAAACCTATTGTTTTCAATACGCTATCAATTTTTCGCTGACTCCTACTTGGCAAACATTGGAGGAGTTTAGCCAAGAAATTCCGATTCCAGAAGATGAAATTGGCGCATTTTTGACCAGATCTTCTTTATATGAAACAAAGGATGGAGTCAATATTTATTTTGTGAAAATCTCAGATTATGGGCTGGAAGGAAAACTTGCTCCCTTGGATTACAAAAGGGCTGAAATCAGCAAGGTATTGGTCAATAAACGTCGGTTGGAACATATCAAAACGATGAAGAAGGAAATCTACAAGGATGCACTGAACAAGAATCAATACGAGATTTTTAATTAATCTTTTGGAAAAGGGAAGTGAGAACAGAGATGTGAGATTTTAGTATAAATAGGAATCTCACTTCTCGCCTCTCTCATCCAAAGTCTAAAAAATAATAATGATATGAATATAAATAGTTGGACAATCATCTTTGTGTTTTCATTGCTTTGTGCTACTACTTTGGTGGAGGCACAAGAGAAAATATTGGTAGATGAAATCGTTGCAGTGGTAGGAGACAAAATTGTATTGAAG
>JBMYXW010000890.1:0-1521 GCA_049608825.1 Chitinophagales bacterium | reverse complement strand
AAATTATTGGATAAATAATCCATTCAAAATTGGATCAAACACGCCTAAACAGTTTCCGATATACAGGGCTTCGATACTTAAACTGCATCCACAAAAAAGGGTACAACAGGTAATCCATGATTTTGGAAGAGCTTCGATAGGTAATATCATCTATCAAGATACTACTAGTGCCATCTTTGATAATTCGGTGTTTGTGTCGCCAATAGGTAAGAAAAAAGGGAAGTTGAACGCCTTCGTCAATGAAAAAAATCTCGTTCTCTCGTTCTTGAAAATCGGTAACGAGACTTATCCATTTCATCCCAAATGCCAACTTTAAATGCACTTCATCACCCGTTTTGCAGCCGTCAAATCGCAGTAGTTTGAGGGGCATCAAAGGCGGATTGAGTGCCAAAAACAGCCGTTTATCAAAGCCCACAAAGACGCTTTGGTAATCTTGTTGAACGGCTGTTTTTATTTTGAAGTGCATAACGAATTTTTAATTATCAATATAAGTATCAACCATGCTTCTCTAGTAATCTCTTTTGCGCCTCTGCCTGCTGCAATAATTTCTTTTGATAGCGACCCTGTACAATATCGGTAATTACCATGATAAACAAAATGAAGTAGAAAGTAGCTTTACTCATAGCATGTACTTCACTGCCCCACAATTCGATATGTGCCAAATGCCCACCTTCTGAAAGTAGCATAATACCCACCAAAAACAAGACAAACAAACCCAAAACTTCATACATTCTATTCTTCTGCAAAAAGCTGGAAACTCCATCAGCAAGCCACATCATCAAGAAACCACCAATGATAATAGCTGTTGCCATCACCCAAAAAACATCGGTCAAAGCCATCGCACTTAAAATTGAATCGAAAGAAAAAACCAAATTCATCACGATAATCATAAAAATAACCTGCCCTGTAGTTTTGGTTTTACGCTCTATATGCCCTTCATCGTTTTCGGGGTGTAAAGAAATCATGTGCCATATTTCCTTCATTGCAGTATAAATAATGAATCCCCCACCCAACAATACAATGAGGCTGTGAAGATTGAATTGTCCATGAACATAATCCCCTATGTGAATACTGAAAAGAGGATCTTGAAAATATCCAATTACACTTAAAAGTACAAACAACAATACAATACGCAATATAATTGCCAATCCAATGCCGACTTTTCGCACATAAGCTTGTTTTTCGACAGGAGCATTTTTGGACTCCAAAGAAATATAGAGGAGGTTGTCAAAGCCCAATACAGCCTGCAACATGATGAGCATGAAAAGTGTAAAAAGATCGTTTAAGAGAGTTTCCATTTGTTTTGATTAATTGGTTTCTAATGAATGCGATTTGAAGTTGCAAAATACGGATTATTCTCAATAAGTAATGAACGAAAGTTGAAATAACTTACTATATGCGAGGTGGAGACTTGCTTATTTTTCCAATAAATAAGATACCACTGCCTGTTCTATCTTCTGATTAATGGGGAGTTTTTTTTACTTTTGGGAAGAAAAAATCACAAACCCCATAAAACAAACG
>JBMYXW010000889.1:0-1524 GCA_049608825.1 Chitinophagales bacterium | reverse complement strand
CCGAAATCAATCACCAACTCCGAATGATACGTTTGGAGCGAGCAGAAGAAGTAAGAAGGAGTCAAGAAATATTGGACAATGTATCCTTGGAGGAAAGGCGGGCGAAGGGCATTACTTGGCATCCTGTGGTGATTACACACGAAGAAGTGGGGATTGGAGAGCAGTTGATTTTGGACATTGAGCGCACCAAAGGAAAAGGCGGACACAAGTTTAGTCAAGGGAAAAGTGCGGCGTTGTTTATCAACAATGCAGAGGGACGACGAGACAAAATTTTGGAGGGAGTCATCAAGCGGTCGAGGAGGAATGACTTGCAGTTGGTCGTTAAGGGAGATTCCTTACCTGACTGGGTGGACGATGGTAGTTTGGGCTTAGATTTGCTCTATGATGAGAGGACTTACAAAGAAATGGAATATGCCCTCAATCGCCTTTTGGTCGCCAAAGACGATAGACTGGCAGAACTGCGGGAAATTATTTTGGGCTACCAAAAGCCCTATTTTGAAAAACTAACTTACCCAATCAATTTTCCCGAACTCAATGAATCCCAAAACAAAGCCGTTTCGCACATCACCTCAGCGAGAGATGTGGCGATTGTACATGGTCCTCCAGGTACAGGCAAAACAACGACTTTGATACGAGCGATTCGCCACAGTATGCACGAACAGAGTCAAATATTGGTGGCTGCACCGAGCAATACTGCCGTGGATTTGCTGACTGAAAAACTGGTAGAATATGGGATTCATGTCGTCCGAATGGGACATCCTGCAAGGGTGGACGAAAGTCTTTGGGAACATACTTTTGACTCGAAGGTGGAGGCGCACCCCGATTACAAGCGTATGAAACAACTCCGAAAAGATGCCCACAAATTGAAGCAGAAGGCATTGAAGTACAAGCGTTCTTTCAATGCAGAAGATAGGGAAGCTCGGCGAAATGCTTTGAAGGAAGCGAAGGATATGTTTTACGAAGCTCGAAATATCGAAAAATACATATTGAACAATGTGCTGCAAAAAGCGGAGGTGATTACGGCTACTTTGGTGGGTTCGGCACAGGCGATGTTGCGTTATCAACTGTATGATACCGTTTTTATTGACGAAGCGGGGCAAGCGCTCGAACCTGCGACTTGGATTCCGATTAGCCGAGCCAAACGTGTGGTTTTTGCAGGAGACCATTTTCAGTTGCCGCCTACGGTGAAGTCTTTGGAGGCGAAAAAAGGGGATTTTGATGTGTCGCTGTTTGAGAAGTGTGTGAACCGATTGAAGATAGGGGAGATGCTCGAAACGCAATACCGAATGAATGAGCGCATCATGGATTTTTCGAGTGATGTTTTTTACCACAACCGCCTCAAAGCAGCCGAAAGTGTGCGACACCATGTGCTCTCCAAAAACGAAAATGCGCTGCTATTGAAAACACCTTTGGACTTTATTGATACGGCAGGAAGTGGTTATGAAGAAGTGATGAGGAAGAAGAGTTTGAGTAAGTACAATCCAGAGGAAGGGCGTTTGTTATTGAAGTATATCCATCAATTGT
>JBMYXW010000888.1:0-1524 GCA_049608825.1 Chitinophagales bacterium | reverse complement strand
GCTAAAGTTTCTAGTATTTCTCAGCAAGAAGTCGCATTGCAGAATCCACAGACTTCTGCTGATATGCTAGGCAAAACAGGTGAAGTTTATATCCAAAAAAGTCAGCAAGGAGGCGGAAGCCCCATGATTCGGGGCTTTGCGACCAACCGTTTGCTCTACACGGTGGATGGTATTCGGATGAACAATGCCATTTTTCGGGGCGGCAATATCCAAAATGTCATTTCGCTTGACCCTTTTGCAGCTGAAAGTACAGAAGTATTTTTTGGACCAGGTTCGGTGATTTATGGAAGTGATGCGATTGGAGGAGTGATGAGTTTTCAGACATTGACCCCACAATTGGCGGCTGCTGACAAACCTTTGGTGACGGGCAAAGCAGTGGCACTTTTTTCGACCGCTAACCAAGAAAAAACGGGGCATTTTGACATCAATTTGGGCGGGAAAAAGTGGTCATTTGTGAGTAGCATTAGCCGATTTGACTACGATAATTTGAGGATGGGAAGTCATGGTCCAGATGATTATTTAAAGCCTTTTTATGTCGAGCGGCAAAATGATGAAGATGTGGTTATTGAAAATGAAGACCCTCGTATTCAAATTCCCTCTGCTTATTCTCAATTGAATTTGATGCAAAAAGTCCGCTTCAAACCCAACGAAAAATGGGATTTTCAATATGGCTTTCACCACTCCAAAACCTCCGATTATGGACGCTATGACCGCCACAACCGCATCCGAAATGGACTACCTCGCTATGGTGAATGGAACTATGGTCCTCAAAAATGGCGGATGAACAACTTAAATGTTACTCATAACAGCAAGAGTCAAGCTTTTGATCAAATGAATATTCGACTGGCTCAACAAACCTTTGGAGAAAGCCGCATCAGCCGCAATCTCAACAAATCAGATAGAGAAATCCGAGAGGAAGAGGTTCTTGCCTATTCAGCCAATTTGGACTTCAACAAATCTACAAGCAGCAAAAACACGCTGATGTATGGTGGAGAATATGTGCTGAATGAGGTCAATTCGACGGGACGAGAAGAAAACATCCTCACTGGAGAAATTGAAGTGGGTGCTTCTCGCTATCCACAAGCGACTTGGCAATCCATTGCCCTCTATCTAAGCGACCAATACAAAATGTCGGATAAGTTTTTGATTCAAGCAGGTTTGCGCTACAATCAATTCATTTTAGATGCCAGATTCGATACCACTTTCTATCCCTTGCCTTTCACCTCAACTAAGCTCAATAAAGGTTCACTGACAGGTAGCATTGGTTTTGTGCATCGCCCTTCCGAAACCTTGGTATTGAGTTCCAATTTCGCTACTGCTTTTCGCTCGCCCAATGTGGACGACATCGGCAAAATCTTTGATTCTGAACCTGGTGCCGTTGTTGTTCCCAATCCAGACTTGGAAGCAGAATATGCCTATAATGCCGATATTGGACTTGCCAAAACCTTCAATGACATCGATCTTGTTTTTTTTCATCAAGAACTGAACACCTTTGCTCATTCCTTCAGCAACACCACGACTTCT
>JBMYXW010000887.1:0-1566 GCA_049608825.1 Chitinophagales bacterium | reverse complement strand
GTGGGATGTGGGATGTGGGATGTGGGATGTGGGATGTGGGATGTGGGATGTGGGATGTGGGAAATTAAGATTTAAAACTCTTACAAAGTGAAACTTTTGAAGTCTTTAGCGAAATTTGCAGCCAAATAAACGATATGAAATCTCTTGACAAACGCTTTAGAAGTTCGCTTTTGCTCTACAATTTGGTGTTGATGGTCTATCAAATCCTAATCCGAATTGCGGCAACCTTCAATCCCAAAGCCAAAAAATGGGTAGCAGGACGAAAGAATTTGCTGCAAAAGGTGAAGACGGATTTTGGTGAATTGAAGCGAGTGGAGAATGGAGAAAAGCGAAAAACCGTCTGGCTTCATGCCGCAAGTTTGGGTGAATTTGAGCAGGGACGACCGATTATGGAGGGTATCAAAAAGCAGCATCCAAACTGCATTTTGGTTTTGACCTTTTTCTCACCTTCGGGCTACGAAATCCGCAAAAACTATGCGGTTGCCGATTATGTGTATTACCTGCCTTTGGACAGCCGCCGAAATGCCCAACAATTTGTTGAAGTTTTGCAGCCTGATTTGGTGGTGTTTGTGAAATATGAGTTTTGGTATTATTATTTTGAGGCATTGAAGGAGCGCAATATTCCCATCTTTATTGTTTCCGCCATTTTCCGTCCCAAGCAACATTTCTTCAAATGGTATGGTAGTTTGTTTCGTGCTTTGCTGCAATATTGTGAGCATATTTTTGTGCAAAATGAGGAGTCACTTCAATTGCTGCAAAATATTGGGATTGGGCAGGTGAGTATTGCAGGAGATACTCGCTTGGATAGGGTTTTTGACAATAGCGAATCGGCAGAATCAATTCCTGTAATTGAAGCCTTCAAGAGTAGTAATACGCTTTGGGTGGCTGGAAGTACTTGGTCGAAAGACGAGGAGATTTTGGCTCAATTCTTAACGAGTGTGGAAAATGAACACAGAGACACGGAGACACGGAGGAATTTTGAAGGGAAATATAGAGACTTAGCTGGCGCAAGAAATGAACGGAGAGACGGAGAGACGGAGAGAGGTATTGAAGATAGAAGTGGGGAAAAGTCCGTCAATCGTCAGTCGTCCACCGTCCACCGTTTTGTAATCGCTCCACACGAAATCCATGAAAAACACTTATTACAAATCGAAAAGTTATTGACGGTCAAAAGTATAAGATTTTCTCATTGTAGAGAAGGTACTGATTTTGAAGGAGAGAATATTCAAGTGTTGATTGTGGATAATATTGGTTTGTTGTCGAGTATGTACCAATATGCAGATTATGTTTTTATTGGTGGCGGTTTTGGGGCTGGGATTCACAATGTCTTGGAGGCGGCTGTTTTTGGGATGCCGATTTTCTTTGGACCGAATCATGGAAAATTTCAAGAGGCAGTGGATTTGATAGATAGGAGAGGGGCTTATTCTGTTGAAGGGGTGAAAGATTTGATATTGAAGGTGAAAGAATTGGAGCGAAGCGAGGCGTTGTATAGAGAGGCTTCAAGGGCAAATCGAAATTATGTTTTGAAGAATAAAGGAGGAAGTGAGGAGATTTTGAAGGTGGTGA
>JBMYXW010000886.1:0-1593 GCA_049608825.1 Chitinophagales bacterium | reverse complement strand
TTTGGGAAACAGCTACCTCCAAACCCAATTCCTGGGAATAAAAATCGCTTACCAATTCGATTGTCACTGCCCATTCCGATACGCACCATATCGACATTTGCGCCTACTTTTTCGCACAAGTTGGCGATTTCGTTCATAAACGTGATACGGGTTGCCAAATAAGAATTGGCAGCGTATTTGGTCATTTCGGCAGAAGCCTCATCCATAAAATAGATTGGATTGCCCTGTCTTACAAATGGTTCGTACAAGGCTTGCATCGCTTTTTTGGCACGGTCAGAACTCGTACCGATAACGACACGGTCAGGACGCATAAAATCGTCAATGGCTTTTCCTTCTCTCAAAAATTCGGGATTGGAAACCACATCAAACTCTGTTTTGGCATTTGCCTCAATCGCTTTGCGAACCCGCTCGGCAGTCCCCACAGGAACTGTACTTTTATCTACAATCACTTTGTAGTCGGTGATGATCTTTCCTAAATCATCTGCAACTCCTAAAATGTAAGATAAATCAGCGGATCCATCTTCGCCTGGAGGGGTTGGAAGTGCTAAGAAAATAATTTTAGCATCCTTAATTGCTTCTTCAAGGTTGGTCGTAAAATGTAAACGACCTTGTTTGACATTGCGCTCAAAAATGGGCTCTAGACCTGGTTCGTAAATGGTGACTTTACCAGATTGAAGTTTTTTGACTTTTGCTTTATCTATATCTACACAGATAACATTATTGCCAGTTTCCGCAAAACAAGTTCCGCTTACTAAACCGACATATCCTGTGCCTACAACTGCAATATTCATTGGTTATTTATTTGGTATTTAAAGAAAGATAATTATAAACATATTGTGTGCCAAAATTCGATAATTTAGGCAAATAGTTAAATTTTAGAAAGACATTGAAGAAAAGTCTCGCTTATATAGCTCAGTTGGTCTTCCTTCAATTCGGTGTGCATCGGCAACGAAATAACTTGCTTCGCCAATTGTTCCGTAATCGGTAAATCTCCCATTTTGTAGCCATATTGTTGATAGGCTTTTTGGAGGTGAAGCGGAATCGGGTAGTAAATCATAGAAGGAATGCCTCGTTCTTGCAGCATCTCCTTGAGCGTATCTCTATCACCGTCGACTATGAGGGTGTATTGGTGAAAAACATGGGTAGAATTGGCAGCACGATAGGGTGTTTGTACTTTTGGGTGATTCGCAAAAGCTCTGTCGTAAAAATCTGCTGCTTTTTGACGGGCTGCAATGTATCCGTCCAACTTCTTCAATTTGGCTCTCAAAACTACTGCCTGAAAACTGTCCAAACGTGAATTGACTCCAATTTCATCGGAAGCGTATTTTTCACGTTGTCCATGATTTGCCATGACATGAATTTTTTCACCCAAATCTGCATCATTGCTGAATACTGCTCCTGCATCACCATAAGCACCTAGGTTTTTGGAAGGGTAAAAAGAGGTACATCCAATGTGACCTATTGCACCTGTTTTGCGAACCTGCCCATTGCTAAAAGTGTAATCTGCACCAATCGCCTGTGCATTGTCTTCTACAACTGCCAAATTGTGACGTTCAGCGATGTCCATGATTTTTTCCATGTCCGAACTTTGTC
>JBMYXW010000885.1:0-1600 GCA_049608825.1 Chitinophagales bacterium | reverse complement strand
AAAAAAAATATAAATCATAAAGTGATGAAGAAAATCATACTATTTGTTTTAGCATGTGCAGTTTTTTTCTGCAATAGCAACACCTATGCACAATGTAACTTGACGATCGAGTTCAATGAAAACTGTGTCGGGGAAACAACCGCAGAGGTAGAGATTACGATTGTAGGCGGTCTGGCTCCTTACAATATTGGAGGAACTTTCAGTGAAGAGGAATATGAAGAAGATACTTTTATTATTTCTGTTGAAGACAATGAGGAATATTTAATTGATGTGACAGATGCAGAAGGGTGTAATACGAGTTTAGCTCGCTCGACTTTTTGTAGTAAGTGTATTAATAATGCAGGTAATATTGTTGAAGCCTTGGGTGGAAGCAGCGATTTGCAGACAGTTTGTTCTGGAACATCCATCAGTGTGATTGCTCTCAATGCTTTGGTAGATGCAAACAATCCAGAAGACCCTAATTCTACCTTGGTGTATGTCTTGCATACAAGTGCAACAAGTCAAGTTGGAGATGTTTTGGTTTTAGTGACCACCAATAGTTTGGAGAACGAGATTGAAGAGGGAACAATTAGCTATGCGGAAGCTATTGCAGGAGGGGCAATTCCTGGAGTAACTTATTATATATCAGCAGTAGTTGGGCCTGATAATGATGGAGATGGAATTCCAGATGAATTGGGAGATGAGTGTACTGTTGTTGCAGAAGGTTTGGCAGTTGTTTTTACAGAAGGCTTCAATGTTAGTATCAATGTAGATGTGGATTGTGATGATGATACTGGAATAGCCACTATTACGGCAAGTGTTACAGGTGGTGGTGCTGGAACAACCTACAATGTATCGGGGATTTTTACTGGTGTAGTAGCCGATGGCGAAGATTTTACGATTGAAGATGTAGGAGACGGCTCATGGAGTTTGGCTGCAACTGCTACAAACGGGAGTACCTGCATTGTACCTGCATCTATTCAAGATGTAATAGAGTGTAATAAAAATGTGGTAGAATGGTTGGGTTTTGAAGGCGAGGTAATGGAGAATGGAAATAGTTTGACATGGGCAACTGCAAGTGAGATAGACAATGAGTATTTTGCCATTGAGCGTTCGAGAGATGGCGAAAACTTTGAAGTGATTGGAGTAGAAGAGGGAGCTGAAAATAGTATAATGGTACGCAGTTATCAATTTATGGACAGAACTGCACCTAGTGGTCGGTCTTATTATCGGGTGACACAGCACGATTTTGATGGAAAAAATACCTCTACAAAAGTGATTTCATTGGTGCGTGGTGAGCGAAACTTTACCTTGGATGAGGTTATGCCAATTCCTGCAATCAATTATGTTGATTTGAATTTTACAGCTACAAATACCCAAAATATTGATTTGGTCTTGTATGATCTTACAGGACGACAAGTATTGAGAAGTATCTTGGATGCACAGGAAGGAGAGAACCATTTTGCGATTGACATAGCTGGATTTACGCCAGGTATTTATTTGTTGTCGCTCAATGATGGCTCGAAAACCGTCATGACTAAGCTAATCAAAGATTAAGATTGTATTTTTTTTGTTGAAAATCAATTTGTTCCAAAAGCCAAGTTTTTTCTGATAAAGTTGT
>JBMYXW010000884.1:0-1604 GCA_049608825.1 Chitinophagales bacterium | reverse complement strand
ACCATGAGGAGCTTCTTCTTGTGGTTTGTCCACAATCAAGCACTCAGTTGTCAATAACATACTTGCGATAGAAGCCGCATTTTCCAAAGCAACACGAGTCACTTTAGTTGGGTCAATTACCCCTTCTTCCAATAAGTTGCCATACGTTTCGGTACGGGCATTGAAGCCAAAAGCACCTGTGCCTTCTTTCACTTTCTGAACAATCACAGAACCTTCCAATCCAGCATTCGCACAAATTTGACGCAAAGGCTCTTCGATAGAACGTTTCACGATTTCGATGCCTGTTGTTTCGTCATCGTTGTCACCTCTCATACCGTCCAAAGAACTGATAGCACGAATCAAGGCAACACCTCCACCTGCAACAATACCTTCTTCAACTGCTGCACGAGTCGCATGAAGGGCATCATCTACACGGTCTTTCTTTTCTTTCATTTCAACCTCAGTAGGTGCACCTACATACAATACTGCAACACCGCCTGACAATTTAGCCAATCGCTCTTGCAATTTTTCACGGTCGTAGTCAGAAGTAGTTGTTTCGGTTTGTGCTTTGATTTGATTTACTCTTGCAGTAATCGCTTCCACATCGCCTTTACCATCTACAATTGTTGTGTTGTCTTTGTTGATAACGATTCTGTCCGCTTTTCCTAAGAAAGACAAATCAGCATTTTCCAATTTGTAACCACGTTCTTCAGATACCACAATGCCACCTGTCAAAACGGCAATATCTTCCAACATTGCTTTTCTGCGGTCACCAAAACCAGGCGCTTTTACAGCCGCAACTTTCAATGCACCACGGATTTTGTTCACCACCAAAGTAGCCAACGCCTCACCATCAATGTCTTCTGCAATAATCACCAATGGACGACCAGTTTGAGCGACTTTCTCCAATACAGGAAGAAGGTCTTTCATGCTCGAAATCTTCTTGTCATAAATCAAGATGAAAGGAGCTTCCAAATCTGCTTCCATTTTCTCTGCATTGGTCACAAAGTAAGGAGACAAATATCCTCTGTCAAACTGCATACCTTCTACTACCTCTACATACGTATCGGTACCTTTGGCTTCTTCAACAGTGATAACCCCTTCTTTCTTCACTTTTTCCATTGCCTGAGCAATCAACTTACCTACTTCGGCATCGTTGTTGGCAGAAATTGTACCTACTTGCTCGATTTTTTGGTTGTCATCGCCTACTTGCTCTGACTGCTCTTGAAGGCTCGCAACGACTACTCTCACCGCTTTGTCGATACCACGCTTCAAGTCCATTGGGTTTGCACCCGCAGCCAAACTCTTCAAACCAGCTGTAATGATTGCCTGAGACAAAACCGTTGCAGTTGTTGTACCGTCACCTGCTACATCAGAAGTTTTAGACGCTACTTCTTTTACCATCTGTGCGCCCAAATTCTCCATTGGGTCTTCCAATTCGATTTCTTTGGCTACAGTTACACCATCTTTGGTGATGCTCGGTGCGCCAAATTTCTTTTCGATTACTACATTACGACCTTTAGGGCCCAAAGTTACTTTTACTGCGTCAGCCAGAACGTTTACACCTTCTAGCATTTTAATGCGTGCGTCATTACCAAATTTAACGTCTTTAGCAGCCATCTTTA
>JBMYXW010000883.1:0-1605 GCA_049608825.1 Chitinophagales bacterium | reverse complement strand
TCCTCAATTTTGTAGATATGATTCAGTTGCATCCGTTTCTCTGACCGCCTCAAAAGTGTTTGCTTTCGATAGGCTTCAAAATCAATCCCCGTAGCATCGTAAACCTTTACCAAAATTTTACGGAAAATCCCTTGAAAGCTACTGTCATTGTCTTCATCCAACAATTTTTTGCCATAAGAAGAACTACTTGTAATCTTTGCAACAGTCTCTGCCAAAGTAGCAGGCGGTAATACATTGTCAGCCACACCAATAGATATAGTCGCTAAAGGCATTCCATCAAATTTGGCAGTGTTAGGATCCTGAACCAAAACAATTCCTCCTGCCTCTTTGATGGTTCGCACTCCCCTAGAGCCATCTGTTCCCGAACCAGATAAAATCACACCAATAGCCTCCGCCCCTTGATCATAGCCCAAAGAATGAAAGAAAATATCAATTGGCAAATTCAGCCGAACTTCAGGGTTTCTGTTTACCACCCTCAATACTCCATTTTTAATCACAATGTTTTTATTGCGAGGAATCAAGTAAATATGATGGGGATGCACAGGCATATCGTGACTAACTGTCGTAATGGGAATCTTGGTATATCTTGACAATAATTCATTCATTAAACTTTTAAAATCAGGAGATAAATGCTGAATAATAACAAAGCTCGCATCTATATTGTCTGGGATATGGCTAAAGAATTGTCTCAACGCTTCCAGTCCGCCAGCCGAAGCTCCTACACCTACAACTCGCAATTTTTTTAGCCCTTTGATTTCTGCGGTAGGAGTTTGAATTAGTTCCATTTAGGTTAATCTTTCTTTTAGTCAAAATATTGGCTCTAAATTAAGGGTTTATCTTAAAAGCACATATTATTTTACAATAAAATAGTTAAAGACCAATAATAAAGTTTTACCTTCAATGATTAAACTCAAATAACATGAAAACTTTTGAACTAAAATCAGAGCAAGAATTCATCGAATTAAACAAGCTCTTGAAGCTTTTTGGATTGGTTGGTACTGGTGGCGAAGCAAATATCCGTATTAGTGATGGTGAAGCCTTGGTAAATGGTGTGGAAGATACTCGCAAACGCCGAAAATTGCGAAGGGGAGACAAAATAGAGTTTGGAGGAGAACAGATAAAGATTGAGTAATTAAGAAATATCTTAACTTTGCTCCATGACTACGGAAAACAAGACTTTATTGATAGAATCACAGTATGCAGGAACGATTCAGTATTACGCCCGAATGTTGCATCATGGCAAAGTATTGGTTGAAAAGTACGAACATTTTCAAAAAGCAACTTACCGAAATCGCTGTTATATAGCCATGCCCGATGGCAAGATGCGCTTGAGTATTCCGATGGAAAAAGGCAGAAGCCACCGAAGAACCATCAAGGATATGAAAATCAGCTATGAATGGGACTGGCAAAAACACCATTGGAATAGCTTTATGGCAGCCTATCGTTCTTCTCCTTATTTTGAATACTACGAAGATGATTTACAACCCTTTTACACCAATAAAATGGTGTATTTGATGGACTTCAATCAGCAACTTTGTGATTTTGTACTGAATGCCATCAATGCCCAAACGCTCATTGACATACAATATACCCAAGAATTTGAAA
>JBMYXW010000882.1:0-1606 GCA_049608825.1 Chitinophagales bacterium | reverse complement strand
AAATGTTTATACTTTCTCAACCCAAAATTAAAATTTTAATCAGAATAAGTAAGGAATTAAAATAAAAGATAGTTCATGATTTGATAAGTCCGTTAGAGCCTACCCCGAAATCTTGGGGACTTGAATATTTGTAGGAAAATGAAGGAAGTAATAACCGAACTCCATTGGAGTTCAACCCAAACATTGCAGGGTAATAGTTGAGGTTCAACTCCTAATGGAGTTGGTGATTTCACCTTTAGGCTTTGCTACAAATATTTAACTCCTAACAGAGTAAGCTCACTGGAAGGACTAACTTACTCCTCCCCTCTTCAATCCTACCATCGAATAGGAATTTTCTGCGCCCGAACGTCCACATGCACAAATGAAGTTCGACTACTGTTCTGTTCATAAAAACCCATTCCACCGATAAAAGGTTTGTACCAAGCCTGTTTTTGGAAACTATCAATTAAATCATACAATACTTTTCCATCTTCTGTATTTCGCTTTCCGTCCCCATTCAAATCGTCCATCCAACCGTCTTTGTCGTTATCTATGTAAATATCCGTGGCTTTGCCGAATTGGTGTCGACTGTATTCTTTGTTGTCTTTTAATTGATTGTAGTGAGGTGTTCGATAACCACTCAAGACTGCAAACTTATCACATTTGATGCCACTATTGTTGACCGCAGCTAGGAGCAGTTCCAATTTGACCAACAATTGTTCGTCTAAATAGAGGTAATTGGGATATTTCCACTTTTCGGATTGATTGCTCAAAAACTCCGATAATTGAAAATTGGGTGAAACATGCGCTTTTTCATTGCTCTTGTTCACTTCAATAAAACCCTTCGGAGTGGCATACTCTTCACGTTTGGCGAGTGGATATTTGCCTATTTTGAAGTCTTTCAATACTACGTTTTCCTTGCCTTTGGGGATGGGGATCATAACAAAACAATTGAGTTTCATGGTTTCGGATGAACCAATAGGAGTCAATACGATGGAATACAAACCTGCCGTTTTAGGGGCTGTCCATTTCCAATCGTGTTTGCCATTTGCTGCCAATTTGCCTTTGGAAGCGACTACTTTTATATTTGAGAATTGCTTCCCAGTAATGACTTCAAAAGAAAACGTTTCTTCTGGAAGTAAATACACGCCAAACACATTGAAGTAGGAATCATTGCCATTGAAGCGCACTCCAAAAGGCAATACATCGTCTTTGGCGTAAGTAGGCATCACTTTGGGAAGGGTGATTTTTTTGGCTTCTACTGCAATGGTTTTAACTCCATTTTCCTCTCCATCTGTATTTGTACCTTCATTTCTTGCCAGATCTTCTTCCTCTACATCTGCCACATCTACTGCAATGTTTTCAGGCATTTCCTCAAACATTTCTTCTTTATTCTCCTCCTTTTTTTCTGAATCGGGTACATCTCTGACGGTTATATCGTCCGACTCAATATTTGGAATTTCTTCAATGACCGTTTTGTTATTGGATTCCTCTGTGAGGTCTTTGTCAAGCTGCCCTTTTTCGGAAGGCGGAAAGGACGGGTGTAGGTCAATGATTTGAAAATATTCTGCCAGTAGAGCTATTCCAAATACTAAAACGACAAGGTTGAATAGGGATTTAATTATTC
>JBMYXW010000881.1:0-1613 GCA_049608825.1 Chitinophagales bacterium | reverse complement strand
AGGAAGTAGGAAGTAGGAAGTAGGAAGTAGGAAGTAGGAAGTAGGGAGTAGGAAGTAGGGAGTAGGAAGTAGGAAGTAGGAAGTAGGAAGTAGGAAGTAGGGTTAAGATGAAAATTATTATATATAATAAACTGAATGTAAGTTTTTTATTATCAAAAAAACAAAATATTACTTCTTGCTTCTTTACTCCTTCGTCTAAAGTCTTTTGTCAAACTACAATCTTACCACTACTCCTTTTTCCTTCAAATATTCCTTCAAGCCAATAATTGGAATTTCTCGAAAATGGAAAATACTGGCTGCCAATGCTGCATCTGCTTTTCCTGTGGTGAAGGTGTCGTAAAAATGCTCCATTGTACCTGCTCCGCCCGAAGCAATAATGGGTATAGATAGGTTTTCAGACAACATTCGCAGAGCTTGATTGGCAAAACCTTGTTTGGTTCCATCGTGATTCATGGAGGTAAACAAAATTTCTCCTGCTCCTCGATTTTCTGCCTCTTTTGCCCAATCCAACAGTTTTTTGTCGGTTGCTACACGTCCACCACTCAAATGTACCATCCATTCTTCTTCCAATTCTTTGGCATCAATTGCCACGACAATACACTGACTTCCAAAATGTTTTGCCAAGTCGTCAATTAATTGGGGGTTTCGCACGGCTGCCGAATTTACCGAAATTTTATCTGCTCCTACTGCCAAGAGTGCATCTACATCTGCTATCGAACGTATTCCGCCACCAATGGTGAAGGGAATATTGAGGTGTTGGGAGATGGATTTGGCTAGAGCAGCCAAGGTTTTGCGTTTTTCGTGGGTGGCGGTGATGTCCAAAAAGACCAATTCATCTGCCCCTTCTTCGCTGTATCGTTGCCCCAACTCTACGGGGTCGCCCGCATCTCGCAGATTCACAAAGTTAACGCCTTTGACAGTACGCCCATCTTTGATGTCGAGACAAGGGATGATTCTTTTTGCAAGCATTGTTTTTGGTGTTTTTAGATGTTTGAGTTGATAATTGTGTTTGGGTTCATTCAGAAGCAATTTTTGTGATTAAATTCCCAATTCAACTGTTCCTTCATAAATTGCTTTGCCTACAATCACCCCATACAGGTTCATTTCTTCCAATCGTTTGATATCTTCATTGTTGGAAACGCCTCCGCTGGCTATCAAATCTATTTTGGGAAATTGGGTTAAAATCTGCTGATACAAATCAAAAGCGGGCCCTGCCATCATGCCGTCTTTGCTGATGTCTGTACAAATCACATACTGAATGCCTTTGGCAACAAAAAATTGAAGGAAATCAAACAAATCCAAATCGGTTTGTTCCTGCCATCCACCGACTGCAATTTGAGCATTCCGAACATCTGCTCCCAAAATTATCTTTTCGCTGCCATATTCCTCCAACCACTCCAAAAATAGTTCTTGATTTTTTACTGCAATCGTTCCTCCCGTAATTTGGCTCGCCCCACAATCAAAAGCAATTTGTACATCCTCACGGCTCTTTAAGCCTCCTCCAAAATCAATTTGGAGGTCAGTATGTGTGGCAATTTGTTCCAAAACCTTATGGTTAACAATGTGTTTGGCTTTTGCGCCATCTAAATCCACCAAATGCAAACGGGTGATTC
>JBMYXW010000880.1:0-1615 GCA_049608825.1 Chitinophagales bacterium | reverse complement strand
CAGTAATGCCCCTAACCTACCCGAGCAATATGGGCTATGCGCCCATACTGCGTGTATGCAAAACCGTTAGCGGCAAGCAGAAAAAAATAAAACCAAGCAAATGAAATTCTATTTTGGAGGATATTATCTAATCAAGCCAAGAAAAGCAGATTTTGGAAGCATATCGAAAAAGCCTTTTTTTGCTTCAATGTATGCCTTGAAAGTACCGTGATAATTGATGTGGTCACGAGACATGTTGGTGAACACTCCGCCTGTAAATTCCAATGCGCTGACTCGGTGCTGACTTACGCCATGTGAACTCACTTCCATAAAACAAAACTCACATCCTTCGTCCACCATCTGCGCCAACATCTGGCTGAGGGTGATGGAATTGGGGGTTGTGTGAGGAGCAGAAAAAACCTGTTCGTTGATTTGGTATTGAATCGTAGAAAATAATCCCACATTGTACTTCAATGCCCGAAATATCCGAAACAAAAGCGTTACGGTGCTTGTCTTTCCGTTGGTGCCTGTCACGCCAATCAACTTCAATTTCGTTGAAGGATTGCCATAAAAGTTTTCGGCACAGATGCTCAATGCTGCTGCTGCATTGGGTACTTGCAAATAGGTGACTCCTTCTTGCAATTCGCTTGGCAGCTCCTCACATAAAATAGCTGTTGCGCCTTTCTTAACCGCTATGTCAATGAACTGATGCCCATCTACTTTTGTCCCTCTCAAGGCTGCAAACAAATCATTGGCAACGACTTTTCGAGAGTCCAATTGAAGGGCGTTTATGTTTTTGTCGGTCGAACCTGTCATTTTTTGAAGGCTGACCTTGTAGAGTATATCACTAAGTTTCATTCTTTGACCTTCTTCAAAATTTGATTTTTTAATTTCTCTGAAATTCTGAATTCCACAGACTCCAATTTTTCAATAAGTGGCTTTACTTTTTCAATTACTCCAATCTCTTTTGCTTTAATGATTACTCCTAAAATTCCTGTGATTGCAACTCCCATTTTCTTTGCAATTACCCGACCTTTTCTTTCATCAATTATCAAAAGACTGTTTTCTTTTTCCAATGCCAATGCAATCGCACTTGATTCTCCTTTGTCCAATTGCAGTTCTAAAAGAGCAATTTTTTCTTTTTCTAAAACTTCTTCAATAATAATCCAGTCAGGTAGCAAATCACCAAACTCTTCTTTTATTTCAGGAGTAATGGTAATTTCTTCATACACTTTTTGAAGTATCTCTAACTCACCAATATTGGTTAATGCAATTAAACAACTCGCATCTGCAATAATAATTCTCTCAAGCATTTCTCAAATCTTCTTCAAGTTCATCAAAATCATAGCCAAACAAGGAAACATTATATCTTCCCAAGATTTCAATAAAGGCTCTTTTAGATATTCCCACTATTTCAGATGCTTGACCTGAACTCAACTTACCATCTTCAAACAATTTTGAAGCAACAAGCATCTTCAAGTCGAAGTCAGTTATGTTGAGACTATCAGGAATTGGTATGTGAAAAATAGTCATTGTATTTTTCTTTATTGTTCGTATATAATACTTAACACACGTTTATTTTTTGCAAGTGAATTTGTGTGACATGTCACACAAATTCACTTATTCTTTTTTTATA
>JBMYXW010000879.1:0-1618 GCA_049608825.1 Chitinophagales bacterium | reverse complement strand
AACTCTTGTTTACTTCTGGGGCAATAGCGGGACAACCATAGCTTCTTCCACAACGACCATATCGGTTTACAAATGATTGGCCTACAAAATTAGCTCCATGCAAAACAATTGCACGGCTGCGAGCTTTGTCATTGAAGTCTCTTTCCATTCCATCTAATCGAAGAGAGTAGCCAAAGTCGCCATGATATGTATTATCGGTTTTGTAAAATCCAAGGCTGCTTTGAAGCGAATTTGGAGAATTGGAAAAATTGGTTGCATAAATCAATCCAGTATTTTTTCCATGAGCAACAAAAGTTTGTTTGAGTAATCTTTTTTGCTTTAAATCAACGATATACATTCTTTTTTCAAAAGAAGGTTTGCGAAAATCTACAATTGCTACAACATTTTTATGAGGCATGATTTCGCCCTGTTTCATCAGATTGTAAAAGCCTGTAACACCAGATTTAAATACATAAAAATCCAAGCCCTTTGCTTCAAGTCCAGCTTGGTCATAAGCTTCTTTTGCAAAGTTTTCGAATTGCACCAACTGTGCTTCAATAGAATTGGTCACGTTGTTGCTATCCAAATTGGAAAGGTGGGAAAAGTTTGGCAAACTGATAAGGATAGATACTAAAACAACAGAAATCCCAATGCGTAAAATTTTCAAGCCATTCATTTGTTAAAAGATTAGATGAGTTACAATAATAATTTTGACCTTAAGGTTAGGTAGTATTAGGGGGTAAGTTTGGTGTAGGATAATATAGGGGTTTTGAAAGGTATGCGGAGTCCTTTTATTGTTTGGATTGAGTTGTTCACAAAAATAATCATTCATAGGATTATTTTGCTAATAAATAGGCAAATATTTTGCCAAACATGGTTTTTTATTAAAATTCTTCATTTATATTTAATCAGATTTGCATAAATATGGACTGTATAATGGGAGGAATAATATTTTTAGTTTGAGCTGTCTGAAACAATTGAGTGATGGCTTCTTGTCCTTTTTTACCCAAATCTACGCTGTATTTGTTTACATAGAGTCCAATATGCTGCATCATAACGCTTGGGTTCATTTCTTGTGCATATTGACTCACATAAGACAGGGTGTCATCTGGGTTTTTCAAGGCTCTTTCCACACTTTGTTTTATTAAGCTATTCACTTTTCTTTTGACAGACAATGGCAAGCTTCTTCTTATAACAATGCCTCCAAGAGGTATGGGTAACTGGGTTTTGGTTTCCCAGTATTCGCCCAAATCTATGATTTTTTGCAAGCCTTTTTCTTGATAGGTGAATCGATTTTCATGAATAATCAAACCTGCATCTACCCTACCCTTCAATACTGCTGCTTCAATTTCGGAAAAAAGCATTTCTTCTTTCTTCATTGCAGTAGGAAATGCTAGGCTCAATAAAAAATTAGCTGTTGTGAATTTGCCAGGTATGGCGATTTTTAGATTTTCAATATTGTTTAAGTCTATTTTTTCTTTGGCAATCAGTAAAGGACCGCAATTATTG
This sequence comes from Chitinophagales bacterium, assembly GCA_049608825.1. Lineage (GTDB taxonomy): Bacteria > Bacteroidota > Bacteroidia > Chitinophagales > UBA2359 > JAUHXA01. The sequence continues at coordinate 130 of JBMYXW010000879.1, read as the reverse complement.
CCCAGTGCGCTTCCTGAATGGAGTAATTCGTATTGGTCTAACACATAACCTAAAGCGTGATAACTCAGTTTGGTTATATCCAAAGTTCCTTCAAAAGCCATTTTGTTTAGCTCTGCCACATCCGCAATGT
>JBMYXW010000878.1:0-1623 GCA_049608825.1 Chitinophagales bacterium | reverse complement strand
AACAATCAATCGAAATTGTATTTGAAGACCAAGACTTATTAATTGTCAATAAACCTCCTTCAATTTATACACTTCCCGACCGTTACAATCCCCAGATTCCCAATTTGTATGGTTATTTGCAACGAAAGTATGGAGAGATTTTTATCGTGCATCGCTTGGATGCCGAAACGAGTGGCATTATCTGTTTTGCCAAAAACAAGGAGGCACACAGAAAATTGTCGCAGGATTTTGAAAAACGAAGGGTGGATAAAACCTATTTGGCAGTCATTCACGGACGATTGATTCAAAAGGAAGGAACCATTGACCTCAAAATCAAGGAAAATCCCATGCGCCGAGGCACTATGCGAGCCAATAAAAGTGGCAAAATGGCGGTGACACACTACAAAATTGTGGAAGAATTTAAGAATTATTCGGTTGTTGAAGTCTTGTTGGAAACAGGGCGTATGCACCAAATTCGGGTTCATTTTCAAGCGATTGGGCATCCCCTTGCAGTAGATGAAGTCTATGGGGAAGGTGATGGGTTTTATCTTTCTTCGGTCAAAAGACGCTACCATATTGACAAGTTTGACGAAGAACGCCCTATTCTCAAACGGTTGTCTTTACACGCTTTTCGCCTCACGCTCAATCATCCGACTTCTGGCGAAAAGGTGACATTTGAAGCTGCTTTGCCGAAGGATATTGAGATTATGTTGAAGCAGTTGCGGAAGTACAATCGGGTGGTTATGTGATTTTTTGGATTCACTTAGAACCACTTGAACGCTCGTTCCTGTATAACTCAGGTCTTTTGTATGTTCTTTTGCCTTGACGCAAAAGAACCAAAAAGTCAAGCCTCAATTCCTTGCTTAACGCTCCAAAAGCACAAAAATCCTAAACAAAAAAAACTCGCTGCGCTCAAACACTTTTTTGTTCTTAACGGATTTTAGCACTTTTTCCACTACAAGGAATAAGGGCAATCAAATAACTCTATTACTTTATACTTCAAACACTGAACTATTGTGCTTCTCTCTATTTTCATACCAATACATCCAAATAATTATCAATAATTGAATAAACATGCAGCTCTTTTGCATAGTCAAGTAGTTTACTTAAATCCCTGTCTTTCAATCTCAAATACCCCCTCAATACTTCTTTCATGGAATCCATTCCTACCTTATTCCTAAATTTCACAAAGTCGCAAACCGTTTTTTCCTTGCTATAAATGCTAATTGGGTGCACATAAGGAGTAACCTCTTCAATTCCCAAAGAATATTGAGATTTGTTCCAATAATGCAATTTAATAGGAGGATAGTTAGGTAAACTTACCTTCCTCTCTTTTGATATGGACACTTGGTGTACTTGAGGAAGGAACGTAGATAAATCATGTATCAAGGCAGCCGAAAACAAACAAATCACACCCTCTGGAACAATTTTCATGGTTTCAAAATATTGATCCACATACCCATCGACCAATCGATAAAGCCCTCTTTTAATTCGTTCGATAATCTTCTTTTTCACCATCTGTGAAATATGGTAATTACTCCAACCCAATGCGTGTAATTCCTTTGTAGTCATTACGCCACCTACTTCTTCCATTTTGGGTATCAATGTTTGGTAATTTTCCATTAAACAACTGCTTTTAGAATT
>JBMYXW010000877.1:0-1634 GCA_049608825.1 Chitinophagales bacterium | reverse complement strand
CGAACAAAATATTCTCCAACAGCTTCAAAGCATCAACGACTATTGGCTGTTACAGGCTCGCCTCTATTTTCACCAAAACCGCAAAGGAGCAATTACCAATCCCAATGATTTAGCCAAAATTTCGGAGGTGTTGCAATCGCCACTTCTTCAAACCGAAAAGGAGGATATGCCGCTTGAGTCTCAACTCCTGTGCTACAAAACCTATTCGACCTATTATTTTATGATTCGAGATTTTGCGAACTGCTACGATTACAGCAAAAAACTGATTGAACTCTTAGAATCTCGCCCCGAACTACTACAATTGGACTCGATGCAATACGTGACTTCTATCAACAACTTGCTGAATATGAGTAGTATGTTGGGCAAAGAAGCCGAACGGAGTAGCTATTTATTGAAGTTGGAGGAAATGATTCACCACAAAAAATGGAAAAAGCCCGAAAGCCTGCAAATCAAACTATTTGAAGCCTACTATTACCAAAGCATCCTGCATTGCATTTCAGAAGAAACCTATCAAGAGGGTTTGCCTTTGCTGCAAAAAGTGGAAGAGGGCTTGCGAAAATTCAAAGGGAAGGTGAATAAAATCGGTGAAGAAATGTTGTGTTTTTACAGCTTTCACATTGCCTTTGGTGCAAAAGCCTATCCGAATGCCCGAAAATGGCTTGAAAAAAGCACCCATAATCCGGCCGAAAATCTCCGAGAAGACATCTATACTTTCTCCAAAATTTTGACCCTTTTGGTGGCCTATGAACTGCGAGAACAAGATGCTATTTATCTGCAAAAAACAATTTTCTCAGTCTATGTTTTTTTGTATCGAAAAGAGCGCATGTATCAGTTTGAAACTTGTATCCTTCAATTTTTGAGAGGATTAACAACTATTCATAGCAATGAAGAATTAAAGGCTCACTTTCAGGTACTTCAAAACCAATTAGATGAATTGGCAGAAGATAATTTTGAGCGAAAGGTATTTGCTTATTTTGATTTTAGGGCTTGGTTAAGAAAATTGAAAACTTGAATTAATTAATTGATTTTGGGAAGATTTCTTTGCAATGATAGTAGTTGGAGCAATTCCTGTCTATGGACTTTTTTATATGTTGAAGGGATTTGTAAAATACTTTGTAGATTAGCTGATTTCTAATTTTCATTCATTGTTACAAATACAAATCTGCCAGCAGTCGACTCAAATTACTCAAATAAACCTCATAATCCTTGAAGCCCAATTTTTCAACTTCTTCGTTGTATTTGGTATGCAAAGCATCTGAGGCTTTCCCCGACGGAATACACAAATATTTGGTTTCCTGTTTGCGAGTATGTTCGCCCAAAGTAGAATACAGACGGTCAATATCCAATTTTACCCATATCGCTATTGGCGCACCTTCTCCTTTGCGATGGATATCGTAAGCCGTAAAAGTATAATTGGCATCTTCACCATGAAAATTGGATTTCACCACTTTTGTATAGACCTCTTTTTTCTCCAAACTATTCCCCATTGCGCCTTCCACATTTTTGACGTACTCGGTTGTCAAATAATTGTACTCCGCCGAAGACATGGGGTTCACGGCTTCCTTGGTCGCTCCTTCTTGCTGACAAGCATAGAAGCCAGTCGAAATCAAACAAATAAATAGAAATAAGCTGAG
>JBMYXW010000876.1:0-1644 GCA_049608825.1 Chitinophagales bacterium | reverse complement strand
CCTCTTCTTCAATTCTTTAAAATTAAACTACAAAAGTTTTTTGTTTTTTTAACAATCTAATTTTCAAAAAACCATTAAATCAAAATAATATGCAAACTCCAAACTGGCAAGAAATCCGCCAAAACCATCCTGCTCTTCAAAATCAAATCTATTTCGACTCTGCCCGTTGTGGCATCCTCTCTAAACAAACTGCCAAAGTTGGGCATCAATTTTACCAAGACTTTGTAGAGAAGGGGTCGGCCATGCGACCGATATGGGAAGCAGAAATAAAAGTAGTTCGTCAAAAAGCGGCAAATACGATAGGTGCGAAACCCAATGAAATCACCTTAGTTCCGAACTGTTCGATTGGTCTTAACTATGCAGCGCAGATGTTGCGAACTCGAAAAGAGGGGCAGAAAGTATTGTTGTTGTCAGAAGATTATGCCTCGGTAAAATTGCCGTGGTTGGTGAATCGCTTTGAAGTCGTTGATTTTCCACAATTGCCGAATGGTTCGTTGGAAATGGAATCATTGAAGGAGACGATATTGAAGCAACAGATTGAAGTTGTGGCAGTGAGTTATGTGCAATTTAGTTCGGGCTACAAAATTGATTTGGAGGCTTTGGGAGTTTTTTGCAGAAAAAATGGTGTGGTCTTGGTGATAGATGCTACACAGGCTTTTGGAGCAATGCCGATGGATGTAAAAACATTGAAGGTGGATATTTTGGTGGCGAGTGTGTTTAAGTGGGCTTGTGCGGGTTTTGGTGTTGGGATTATGTATGTGCGTGAGGAATTGTTTGAAGCATACAGACCACCTGTAATGGGTGCGGAGAGTCAAGGAATTGCAGCGAAAATTGAACATATTTCAGACATCAACTTTTCAGGATATACTTTTCAGACGGGAAATTACGACTACAAAAGCAATTTGATTTTGGGAACTGCCATTGACCAAATGAATGAAATTGGATTGGAAAATATTGAATACCGTATTGAAGCTCTTCAAAATCACCTATTGCTTCAATTACAAAAAATTGGGGTAGTAGTCGTTTCTGATTACAGTCCATCTAACCGAGCAGCGATTACCATCATTGAAGGTAGTCAAGTGCTTTGGGAATTTTTGAAGGAAAATAATACGGTGGTTTCACTTCGTGGAAAGGGGATTCGCATCAGTCCACACTATTACAATACTTTTGAAGATATAGACAACTTGTGTGCGCTTTTGCAGCAATTCGCAAAAAGTAGCTGAAAAGGGCTACTTTTGTGTAAAGGATAAGGACATGAAAATAAACTATTTCCCTATTATAAGAGTTCTATTTCTTGATGCCTACTCATCCAAATGTTGAAATTCAACAGCTAAACACAAAACAAACGCCATGCAGTTAAAAGCAACATACGGAAGTATTTGGAGGATTGCCTATCCGATTATCTTGGGCAGTTTGGCTCCGAATGTCATTGGGCTGATGGATACGATTTTTTTGGGACGTGTGGGTGAAATAGAACAAGGGGCTTGTGGTTTGATTTCCTTGTATTATTTGATTCCTGTGATGCTGGGTTTGGGGCTTTCGAGAGGCGCACAAATCTTGATTGCTCGTCGGGCGGGTGAAGAAAAACATGAAAGAATTGGCCTTATTACGGGCAATTTGCTGTTCATGGAACTTATAGGTGCA
>JBMYXW010000875.1:0-1647 GCA_049608825.1 Chitinophagales bacterium | reverse complement strand
GAAACTCCCGATTCGTCAAAGTTTGAGCAGGCGCAACCGTAATCGAGTCGCCTGTATGCACGCCCATTGGATCCACATTCTCCATCGAACAAACAATAATTACATTGTCCTTTCTATCCCGAATCACCTCCATTTCGTATTCCTTCCAACCCAAAAGCGATTCTTCAACCAAGACTTCTGTCGTTAAACTATCGGTCAAACCTTGCGTAGCTATCTTGTTGAATTGCTGTTGATTGTAAGCAATTCCGCCACCCGTTCCACCCAGCGTATAAGAAGGGCGAATCACACAAGGGAAACCCAATTTAGCCACCGCTTTTTGGGCATCTTCAATCGTATTGACCGTAAAAGATTTGGCAACCTCCAACCCGATACCTTGAGCAATCACCTTAAAAGTTTCCCGGCTTTCGGCACGTTCAATCACTTCAACGGATGCCCCAATCAACTCCACATCAAAACGTGCCAAAATACCTTGTTCCGACAATTCGGTTGCCAAGTTCAATGCCGTTTGACCACCCAAAGTTGCCAAAAGTGCATCGGGGCGTTCTTTGTCGATGATGGTCGTCAAAACTTCTACATCCAAAGGTTCGATGTAAATGTGGTCGGCAGTTGCAGGGTCGGTCATGATGGTCGCAGGATTGGAATTGACCAAAACGATTTCATACCCTTCTTCCTTCAATGCTCGACAGGCTTGTGTGCCAGAATAATCAAATTCGCAGGCTTGTCCGATGACAATGGGACCTGCACCAATAATTAGGATTTTATGTAAGTCGGTTCGTTTCATGGAGATTTTATGATTTATGTATTGGTTTTTTTAAACAGGAACTGCTAGTACAGGTAGAGACGTTGCATTGGAACGTCTTAGCATCGCAAAACATTTTAAAATGTATTTTTATGCATAATGTAATTGCAAAATGAAAGCAAAAACGGAATCTATTGGAGGATATTCATTTTCAAATCATAATAGAAGACGTTCCAGTGCAACGTCTCTACGAATTTCAATAATAGTTACCAATTCATGAATTATTCAAGATAAGTTCCTATTCAAAAAAGTCTAAGCTAAGACTACTTTCTTTTTCTTTGAATAACTTTTTGTTTTTGATTTTGCATTCTTCTTAAACTCCTCCATCATCCCCACAAAATCCTCAAACAAATAGTGAGAATCCAAAGGACCAGGAGCAGCTTCAGGATGGTACTGAACCGAAAAAGCAGGATATTCTGTATGTCGAATTCCTGCTATCGTATTGTCTAATAAATTGATGTGGGTAACGGTAATATTTTCCTCATCGAAAGAATTGGGCGCAATCACATAATTGTGGTTTTGCGAAGTGATTTCTACCGCTTGTGTTTGGAGGTTTTTGATAGGGTGATTGATACCATGATGCCCAAATTTGAGTTTTTCGATTTTCGCTCCCAAAGCCAAGCCCAAAATTTGATGCCCCAAACAGATGCCAAAAATCGGCAGTTTACCCACCAATTGCTTCACCATTTTCGCCAAATTGGTCAAATTTCTGGGGTCACCAGGACCATTCGATAACAAAACACCATCAAAGTTTTTGAGCAAAATGTCATGAGCCGAAACATTGTAGGGGAAAACGCTGTAACTGCAACCAAAACCTTCCAATATTCGCAAGATGTTTTGTTTTGCCC
>JBMYXW010000874.1:0-1653 GCA_049608825.1 Chitinophagales bacterium | reverse complement strand
TCATCAGTACCTTTGGTTTGAAAAACAACGCCCATAAAGGGAGTGTGGTAGCAAAAGAATTAACGATGGAAGATTTGTTTATTGAAGTCTAATAGTTTGAAACCAATTTACGTATTTTACACCTCATTTTCAAACCAAACCAGTACTCCATAAACCTCTCCAAAATTCGTCAAGATACAGACGGCTTTCTCCATGTTGTCCATCTCAACAGTGCTTGGAACATGGCTTTGTATTCCATCGACTGGCAAAAAGGAGATGAAATCATTACCACAGAATATTCCTATTCCTCCAATTTTATCAATTGAGCGTGATTTTACGGAAACATATCATTTGGTGGAGGATACAAAAATTTATAAAACTCTTATATTCTATCAAAAGGTATCAAAAACCCACTACCCACCGAACGCCTCTAAATCCCATTTTTCCAAATTCATCTGGCCCAAAATGCGGTTCTACTCGAAGGCTCAAATCATCACTCACATCAAAATCGTAGAGATGAGCGTCAATCGTTGCGTCAATAATATTGATGGCATAAATCAAGCCTGTGAACAAAATGGAAATTGCCAATAAACGATCTCGGCTTTCAAAGGCATTGAGTGCATTTTCTGAAGTTTGGAGAAAAGGTTCTTTGTCAGCACTGATGGGTGGAGTGCCATAACCTTCACGAGTCAATGCAAGGTATTGATCACGATAGAGTTGGCGTTTTTTGAAGTGGTCGACAACTAGATAACCCGTAAACCCCAATCCGCCATAAATAATCGGGATTTTCCAGTATTTACGGTTGTACGCCTGTCCCAATCCTGGCAATAGTGCCGAGCGTGTAGCAGCACGAAGGGGAGAATGTGGTCGGTTTTTTCGTTTGATTTCGGAGCTGACAAAGGCATCAATGATATTGACTCCATAAATAATCGCTGTACTTGTAAAACCTATCGTATAGTTTTGCCCTGTTGTTCGCCGCTTGTCTCTCAATTCGACCAAACTTAGTCCTGCTGTTCGTTCGCTTTCTTGATAATCTGGATTTTGCAGTACTTGGTTATTGAGGCGAGCTTTGTAGGCATTTTGATAAACATTGTATTCTCCTTTGAGATAAATCGTAGTTGCTGCGCCTCCTACTATAAGCCCTCCATAAATGGGAGCTTTCCAATATTGTTTGTTGTAAATCTGTCCTCCTCCTGGAATGAGAGACCACATAGCGGCTCGTTTGGAGCGTTTTTTTAGAATGGAATCGGGTAATAATGTTGGTTTCTTTTTGGCTGCAATAACAACAGAATCTCCTTCAATACCTATTTGTGGGATACTGTCAATGGCAGTTTTGGGGATGGTATCGGAGGGAATAAATTGAGGAGAATCGGATTCAAGTTCGATTTCTTGGGCGGTTAGTAGGTTTCCTAAGAGCATCAAAGAGATTAGGAATGGAATAGTTGTACGCATTGTAGTTATCAGGTTTTTGAGTATCGTTTTGAGCTGTTGGAAGTCAGAAAGTGGAGCTTTATCAATTTTTAAGCAGTTGAACAAAAATATTTTCACATAAAAGAGCCTAATAAAGAATTGACCTCTGACTTCTCGCTTCTTTAATTTGCCTCCCTACTTTTCCTTCTTTTTCCCAAAAATACTCCGCAAATGGTCAAACACATTTTCTTTTCCTTCCTTCTT
>JBMYXW010000873.1:0-1653 GCA_049608825.1 Chitinophagales bacterium | reverse complement strand
TTGGTATTGTTTTCCAATAACAAAATCTGAACAGCTTCTTCAATTTCCTGTAATGTCCATTCTGTTTTCACCTCTCTTTTGGGCAATATTTCCTCCGCCACAATTTTACACAAACGACTCACCAAAAAAGGATAACCTGCTGTGTGGTAATACAATCGTTCTGCAATTGCAGGAGTATTCATCGACACATCTTCCGCTTCAGAATACTGTTCCAACATCGGTGCAATTTCCTTCGGATTGAAGCTCATTTCTACTTTGAAATCTACTGCAATATTCCACGGAGAATTGGTTTGAGCATCATGGGGATTTCTCAGTTTAAATTTCAATGATTTGATATCGTGAACCCCTACCAAGACAATACCGTGAAAAGTAGGATGTTGAGGGGTCATTCGAGCGAGGTACTTAGTACGCAACACGCCCAAAAAACTCAGAAAAGCATCATAGTTGCTACTAGCATCTACTTCGTCTATAAACAAGACCAGTTTTTTATTAAATTGAAGTACCAAACGAGTGATAAACTTAGATAAATGGTCTAAATTTTCTATCGTTTTTTGGTGCTGTTTAATAAAGTCTGCAATCTTAGGATATGGGAATTCAAAAAAGTCAAACAATTGATTAACAAACATTTGGGCAAAAGCATTATCTGATTCATGTGCTTCTCTATCAATGCCTTGAAAATTCAGTGCAACAGGAAAATAGATTTCACTCTTTTCTAACCTCTCTACCAAAAAACGCAAAGTTGTAGTTTTTCCATATTGTCGGGGGCGATTAAGTGTGAAGTATTTTCCACGTTCTATCAAGTTCATTATATTAGATATTTTATGCGAGTTATCCATCATGTAATGAAGTTCGGAATAACAAACACCCGTAGTATTGAATTCTTTCATTTTTATGTTTTTATTAAGAATGTAACCAATTAAACCCACACTGCAAATATCTCTTTGTTATCGTATTGAATCCATTCTTTTCGCCAGGTCTTTTTGGTGCGGTATTCAAAAATCACTAAAAATCCCTTAGTTTGGTTTTGAAGGTCAAGGTAATCGCTCAATTGCTGGATGCCTTCTTGATGCAACTTCTCACCATTCCAACGCTTCAGTTCTGCAATGTATTGGTGTTGAAAAAAGGTGATGACTACATCCAAACGCTTTTCTTGTGAAATTTGAGGCTCTTTGAAGGTATAGCCGTTTCCATTGACAATTGGGCGAATGAACGCCAAGAATATCAATCGCCATTCTCGCTCCAAAAAAGCTTGATCTTGGTCGCTGTATTCTATTTTCATAAACTCCTGAAACTTCACCAATATTTTTTCGACATCTAAGCCTCTTTTGGGTAGGTAAAACTGGTTTTCAAAATTGTAGTCAGAAGCCTTTCTTAGTCCCACTTCAATATTGGAAGCCATGTAGTTGTAAATACGTTGTTCATAAATTCGGTTGTGAATTTTGACACTTCCATTTCTTTTAAAAACGCCATACAATATGCCCAATTTTATCACCGAATTATCTGGGTTGAAAGCCACTTTATCCCCTTCAATCAGAATGCGAAAAGTCAAATCATATAAGTCTTCATGATTTTCCAAATTCTTGATAAGGCTGTCAAAGTTGGTATTGTTTTCCAATAACAAAATCTGAACAGCTTCTTCAATTTCCTGTAATG
>JBMYXW010000872.1:0-1654 GCA_049608825.1 Chitinophagales bacterium | reverse complement strand
CATCGTTGACTTCGATGTCGTGGACGACAGCAACTTACAACGTCAAGTTCTCTTTTCGGTAGAAAGCGTGGGGCAACCCAAAGTTGAAGCCGCTAAAAAACGTTTGGAAGGGCTTAATCCGCACATCAACTTTATCATTCACAACGAGCGTTTGACCTCCGAAAATGCCCTTGAACTCTTCAAGGATTACGACTTGGTGGCAGACGGAACAGACAATTTTCCGACCCGCTATTTGGTGAACGATGCTTGTGTACTTTTAGGCAAACCAAATGTTTACGCTTCTATTTTTCGCTTTGAAGGACAAGTTTCGGTTTTCAATTATACGGACGAAACGGGTCAGTTGGGGCCTAATTATCGGGACTTATTTCCAGAACCTCCACCATCTGAATTGGTGCCGAATTGTTCTGAAGGTGGAGTGATTGGTGTTTTGCCAGGCATCATTGGTAGTATGCAGGCTTTGGAGGTTATCAAGGTGATTACAGGTGTCGGAAAAACCCTTTCGGGGCGGCTGTTTTTGTACGATGCCTCCACTTTTGAGACCCGCACATTGAAGGTAAGGCGAAGCAAAAAAAATCCTTTGAATGGAGAAAATCCTACTCAGACGGGATTGATTGACTACGAACAGTTTTGCGATGTGAAATTGCCAGGTGCAAGTTCGGAAGAACAGCAACCTGTGAAAGAAGTCACTGTACGAAACCTTCAAAACCTCCTCAAAAAAGGAGCTGATTTTCAATTGATTGATGTTCGAGAACCTTATGAATACGAAATTGTAAACATTGAAGGAGAGTTGATTCCTTTGGGGCAAATCACCCAAGAAACCAATCGAATTTCTAAAGACAAACAGGTGATTGTTCATTGCAGAAGTGGCAAACGTAGTGCGGATGCGATTCGGGCTTTGGAGCAAGAATTTGGGTATGAGAATCTCTACAATTTGAAGGGAGGTGTTTTGGCTTATGCCAAAGAGATTGATACGAGTTTGGCGGTTTATTAGTTGTGATTCCCTATTACAAAAAAGGCAGTGAAAACATATTTCGCTGCCTTTTTTTTGTTTGCATACTTTACTCTTTCGCAATCTCCGCCTTCAAATAAGTAATCATAGATTTAGCTCTTTTGTCACCTGGACTCAATTGTAGTTTTCTCTCAAAGTTTTGAAGAGCAAGTCTATTTTCATCTACTTTGTCGTAATAAGCTCCCAAGCTGTCATAAGCCATGGGTTCTTGGGGGAATTTGGAGACGTTGATTTTGAAGATTTCACCAGCCTCATCCATTTTACCTGCATCCATTAGGTCGTAACCCAATGAGTAAAGTGTCCATACTTTCTCCAATTCGTAGCCATTGGTTTTCAGAATATTGTTAATATTATTTGATACAAACTCAACTCCACTTTCTTTGATAATTTCGTTTAAGAAAAAACCCAGTGGATGTGCTGCAACGACAAAGGATTCATCGTACAATACTTTTTCGACACGGTTGGCCATCTCTATCGCTCTGCCGTCAAAACAATTCGACAACACAATGACCGTATAAGCATCTTTGGGATAATACCGCATATCAACACTCAATCCTTCAATCTTTCCATTCTGCAACAATACTTCCTGTGTATCCATTTTTTTGGTGCGCCAACCATACTGAACTGTTGTACTATCGGCAGCGG
>JBMYXW010000871.1:0-1656 GCA_049608825.1 Chitinophagales bacterium | reverse complement strand
AATTTCTAAATCAAGTGAGCAAAAACTCTCCGTCTCTCTGTCTCAGCGTTCAAAATTGCGTCCATATAAGCCCCACACAAACACAACTATCAACATAAACGCACCCTTACTCATACCTCAAAGCCCGAACAGGATTTCCAATTGCAGCCTTCAAACTTTGATAACCCACCGTCAGCCAAGCAAAAATAAGCATCAGGATTCCCGCCAAAATAAAAGTACCCAAGCCGATATTTACATGGTATTCAAAGTCATTCAGCCATTCGTACATCACATAATAAGACACAGGAATCGCAATCAAGAAGGCTATCAAAATCAAAGTGCCAAACTCCTTTGACAATAGCAGCACCACATCCGAAACCGTAGCCCCCAAAACCTTGCGAATCCCAATCTCTTTGGCGCGTTGTTCGGTGGTAAAAGTCGCCAAAGCAAACAATCCCAAACAAGCAATCAGAATGGCAAGAAAAGCAAAAAACTGCATCATAGCCTGTTGCTGCTGTTCTGTTTGGTAAACTTTCTGATAGACCTCATCCAAAAACTGGTAAGCAAAAGGGTGATTTTCTACCAATTCGCCCCAAATATCCTCAATATCACCAAGCGTAGCTTGAATGTCATTGGCATTTAGTTTGATGGCAATTATGCGGTAACTCATTGCAGTAGATAAAACCAAAGGAGGCATTTTTTCCTTCAAAGACAAGAAGTTATAATCCTTCACAATGCCCACAATTTTTCGAGGCAAGGAATCTCGTATATCTATATTCAAAGACTTGCCTATGGCTTCCTCTGCCGTCCAGCCCAACCTTTTCAAAGTCATTTCATTAATCATCGTAGCATCTGTCAAATCACTCCCGTACTCCTTCAAGTCAAAATCACGCCCTGCCGCTAATTCCAAGCCCAAAGTCTCCAACATATCTCCATCACAAAAAACGATTCGAGTCAACCAAGCCTCCTCTTTCTTGCCTTCCTCATTGATTTTGAACTCATCATGAAAACCATTCGGTATGTCCGACATCATCGAAGCATGAAGGATATTTGGGTGTTGAAGCAAACGCTCTTTGAAGCGGTCTCTATTTTTGATAATGCTCCCATTGTCTAAAGGAATCGTAATTACCTGCTCTCTGTCATAACCCAATTTTTTGTTTTGGATAAATTGCAGTTGATTGTAAATCACAATCGTACCGATAATCAGTAAAATGGACAAACTGAACTGAATGACTACCAATGCTTTTCGCAAGTTGATACTTCCCCTATTCCCATTCGTCTTCATTTTTCCCTTCAATGCTTGGATAGGACGGAAGCTCGACAAAAACAAGGCAGGGTAGCTACCCGCCAACAATCCAAGCCCTATCACCAAGCCTAAAACACTCAAAGGCAAGACCATAGATTGATAATTGATGGTCAATACCAAGTCGAATAACTGATTGAAGTAAGGCAAACTCATTTCGACCAAAACCAAACCAATGACCACTGCAATGAAGACCAAAACCAGTGATTCCCCTAAAAACTGCACTATCAATTGCTTCCGATTTGCGCCTACCGTTTTGCGGATACCGACTTCTTTGGCTCTAAGCATGGAGCGAGCAGTCGCCAAATTCATAAAATTAATGCAGGCAATTCCCATGATGAAAACTGTAATGATTCCAAACAAATACAAGCTGC
>JBMYXW010000870.1:0-1657 GCA_049608825.1 Chitinophagales bacterium | reverse complement strand
CAATCTAATGATTATAAACCAACATAAGTCTCAATGAAAGACCTGCAAATTGATTCACCAAATCGTTTTGTTGAATACCCGATTGTCCTGCAGGTGAATAAGAGGTGATGATATAACTTCTTATTTTTTTGAATTGATGTTCATAATTAATGGCAAAAGTCACATCGTTTGATTCCCAATTGTAGGTAAAAACGGAGCTTAGATTGTCGAAAAGACCAAGTGGATAATTGATGGCTGTAGCGGTGATATTGCCTGTATTTTCAAACTGCAAAGCTTTTTCGTCAAAAGTCGTAACCAAATGTTCGAGTACAATATTAAACCCATTGCCAATTCCGAAGGTGTAATCTGCTCCAATATTGAAAAGAGCTTGGTTGGTCAATACTCCGAGATTCTTGGTTTTGTGTATCAATGTGCCTTCAAACCACAAGCCTATGCCAATATCCCATTTGCCGTCTATGCCGATTCTGTTTTCTGGTATTTTTTCGTATTGTGGTACAAAAGCTAAGTTTATTGAAGAAGTGGTTCGGTGGTGATAAGACAAGGCTATTTCTCCTTTTGAAGTCGGGTATTGTACACGTCCTCCAAATTCGGGAGCTTTCTTGTTGGTTTCGATGGCATCAAATCCTCTTGTTTTTTCATTACCATACAACCCCCACAACCAAATATTGGCATTGTTCAAAAAATAGTAACGCCCCAAAATACCATAGACTCCATTGGTCAATTGCAGCGGGTCACGAGGGTCGATTTGGTTGAACCATTGGAGAGGGCGAAGAATCGTAGCTACACCAAAGTCTATTTTCTGCAATCCTGCTCTTATTTCCAATTGTTTGGTGGTGTATCTTGCCCAAATTCGATAGGGTTGAATGTTTGTATCAGTGGTGTTGGTTTTGAAGGAATTGGAGGAAATAGAGCTTGTGATGTTTACAGAGGCTTCAAAATCAAAGGACTTGGTTTTGGCAGAATCCAGTCGGATTTGATAGCTTAGTTCGGGGATATAACGTGCGCCTAAAAACAAATCCATTTCATTATCGGGTGCAAAGCTTCCGATTAAGGAAACCTGTCCGTCAAATTCTACTTTGTTTTGTGCGAATCCATTGAAGGAAAGGAACAAAAGCACCCAACTGCAAATTTTTATTATTTGGATATTGATTTTCATTCCCGTTTCTATTTTTTAGCGATATGCCATAAAGTGACTAAAATAGTTTTTTTATGATAAAAAAGTAACAAAATTATTTTAAATACTGTTGTATTCTTGAATAATAGTTAGAAGATGAGAGCGTTTCAGTGATTTTATTTTATATATTTTGAGCTGTTCAAGTCAAGTATATCCACCAAAAAACGCCACTCACATACGTCCACAATACCGAAAAAATAATATGAATGCTTGTTTCAAATTTTTTACCTCGCCAAAGTTCTGAAGAATAGCCAAAGAACTGAAAGAGTAAACGAAGTGTCCAAAAAACAGCGAAACCCAAAGCAATTTTATTTCCTAAAGGTGTTTCGGTGATTTCTTTGGAGGAAGTGAGGCAAAGTAAGCCCATTAAAAAAATCACAAAGGCAATGAAGAAGGTGTGAACATACATGATTTGGCGGTTGATGAGCGTCACCGATTCAAATTCTGTTTTCCAATTGAAGTATTGAGGGAAAATACTGTGAA
>JBMYXW010000869.1:0-1663 GCA_049608825.1 Chitinophagales bacterium | reverse complement strand
ATCTGTTAAAGCCTTTTTTTTATTGTAATATGATTCTTATATTTAGATTTTTTTTCAAAACATAAAAACATAAACCATTTTACAGATGAAAACCTTGTCCCTTCTTTTTACCTGCCTTGTTTTTTGGATTCTCAATGCCTCAGAAGGCTGCAATGCCAATCAAAATGTAGAAGACACAAACACTACTAAAACCGAACAAACAAAAACTACTACAAATCCCAAAGGTAAAGATTGTATTGATAAGTCCAAGATAGACAAAAATGCTATGTGTACGATGGATTATACACCTGTTTGTGGATGCGATGAAAAGACTTATTCCAATGCTTGTGTAGCAGAAAAGAATGGTGTAACTTTTTGGACAAAAGGAGAGTGTGGAAATCCTAAAACAAGTGATTGTATTGATGAATCGAAAATCCAGAAAGATAAATCTTGTACCAAAGAATATCGTCCCGTTTGTGGCTGTGACAACAATACCTACTCCAATGTTTGTATGGCTGAAAAATCAGGCGTATTATCGTGGACAGAAGGTAAGTGTGGT
The DNA here is from genome assembly GCA_049608825.1 of Chitinophagales bacterium. Taxonomy (GTDB): domain Bacteria; phylum Bacteroidota; class Bacteroidia; order Chitinophagales; family UBA2359; genus JAUHXA01. Next base: position 1,125 of record JBMYXW010000869.1, on the reverse strand, counting down.
CAAAAAGTAGAGGACAAAACCGATACCAACACTACTACTAAAAAGTGCATTGACCCTAGCAGAATTGACAAGTCTCGCCCTTGTACCAAGGAGTACCGCCCTGTTTGTGGCTGTGACGGAAAAACCTACCCCAATAAATGTTTGGCAGACAAGGCAGGTTTGATAAGATGGGTGAATGGTCCTTGCACCAAGTAATATTATTACCTCACTCCACTTTAATATCCCTTGTATTTCGTTTTTCGTTGATGATTTCTTTGCCTCGTGTGAATGCCCAATGTACCCCATAAGCGGCAATACACAATAGACCAATGTAGAACATGTAATCAATGAATTTGAAAATCCCTGCGATGACTACGATGACAATTCCGACGTACAATAATAATTTAGATTTCATCTGTTTATTTTCTTTGTTGAAGGTTGTTAGTTTGTAAGAAACTCTACTAAATAAATAACTATTCTCAATAGAAAGTTCCCGCTTTTTGGTTAAAAGGTATGAAATCCTTCTCCTATTCTATAAAATTGAAGAAGGAAAAGTATTTTTTTATTGTAATTCAAAGCTTTGTTACCGAACTTCCAAAACCCATTCCGTCCCCACCTTCCCCGAAATATACAATGCTGCATCCGTCAAAGACATATCCTCAACCTCAAAATAATTCAAAGTCCCTTTTAAGTCCGCATAGTCTTCCACTTCGATATGTTTCATTTCACGCTCCAAAAAAGCAGGCAATTGTTGAAGCAGTTGATTGGCTCCTTCTTCCATTTTTTCATGCAAAAAATTCTGAAGGTTTCTTTGAGCAAGACGACTGCCAAATTGAAGCAGGCGATTAGTCGATTCCAAAGCATAGGAAAAATCGTTGATTTTGAGTTTTTTGGAAGCTTTATCGTATTCAGGAACAGCTTTGATGTAGGCAATTCCTGCCAGTTTTTTGCTGAATACGCCCCATTTCACATAAGCACTCAATTTGGACTCCGCCACCAAATGATTACCTTTCGTTGCAAATCGAATGTATTCAATATCCAACCACTGTTTGCCACCATCAAATTCAAAGTGCTTGTTTTGAAGTAATTGCGACAATGCTTCAAAACCTACAATCGCTGTTGCCTTTTCTCGTTTGGGGAGTGTTT
>JBMYXW010000868.1:0-1669 GCA_049608825.1 Chitinophagales bacterium | reverse complement strand
AGAAAACGTAAGGTCGAGCAAAGTAATAAGCCGTCAATCCTCCAAAAATCGCTGTTCCAATTTGGACTAAACAAAGGTTAATCAGTGTCAATTCAAAACCCATCGTATAGACAAATAGGACATACAAAAAGAACAAACCCTGCTTCACAAAACTACTCCAAAATATACCTGTGAAAGTAAAATTGGCTTGCTGTACACAATTGAAGTGAAAAAATGGTAGGAGTAAAGCCGTCGTTGCAGCATAAATCGGAAACATAACCATCAAATCAGGTGCATTCCAAAGTACACTTAGAGGCTTGGCACAAATAAATAACAACAACATACTCAGTAGAGTAAGCGAGATATTGATGAAAAGCGAAGCGGTACTTATTTTGGCGTATTCCTCCTTGTCTTCAATTCCACAAGCCGCCATGAATCGAACCAAAGCATTTTGAATCAATCCATTGCGCCCTACTTCCAAAAAAGAAATTACCGCCAAAAACAAAGCCCATGTTCCGAAATCTGCTTTTGACATGGCTCGAAGCATGAGAAACAAGCTTCCCAGCCCAAACACCAAAACCGATAACCGCTGCAATATGGTCAGCAAGCCCGATTTTACCCAATACGACCGTTCTTGATTATTTTGTTGAGACACTTTATTTCGTGGTTTATCATTGTTAATTGAAGTCTGTGTATTTTGAAGGGGGTGAAAAAGCAGTGAATCAAAATTAAAATGAGAATTAAAATTAAAAAGCTATTGAAATAGAGCTGATTGTAAAATTTCAATACTTACAATAAGTATGAATCATTATTTAGTTGGGTGTTGTTTTTTGTATCGTGATGGGGTGACGATTTTTTTTGAAAAGTATTTCGTCGTTTATTAGAATATACTCCGTTAGGAGTACAATATTTGTAAAAATATTTTGAGGGGAAACTTATCAACTCCATCGGAGTTGAACTCCTATGGAGTTCTGTAATTATCTTCTTAATTTTCCTACAAATATTTAAGTCCTACGGACTTGTCGAAATTATTCATTCAAATGGAAATTTGGTCACTTGACACCGAGGAATGTAAATTCCTCTTTCTCCATGAAAATCTTAACTATTAATAATGAAGTATGAAATAAAGAAATTCATATCCCCCCAATAAATTATTTAAGCGAGGGTATTTTTACAGCGAAAGCGAAAAAAATATCCCTCGCTTAAATAATTTTAAACTAAGTTCTTAGGATTGACTTTGTTGAGGATTCCCCCCATAAATTTCTCTCCCAAACCTTCGAGATAGTTGATAGAATTTTTGTCTGTTTGTTTGATTTCGCTTTCAGCCGAAAAGACAGTCATCACCTTGTCCACATAGCCCGAAAGCTCTTGAGCATCAGAGTATTTGTTCAAAGCCGCAGATTCCAAAAAGATGTAATCGTATATTTTTGCCAACTCCTGAATGAACTTGCGAACATCCTTTCCTGCAAAAATTTCGGAAGGAGAATTGTAACCTCCCAAATTGCCGATGATATCGACCGTGCTGTGACTAAAGGCAGAGTTCACACCCGTTGAAGTAAACTCATTTTCCAAGTTGTTGTCGCCAATCAATTTCGTCGCAATCACACTCTTTTGATCTGCCTGCATACACATTTCACTCAAGATATTGTTCTTGAAGTTCGTGTCAATAATCATCACCTTTTTGCCATTG
>JBMYXW010000867.1:0-1677 GCA_049608825.1 Chitinophagales bacterium | reverse complement strand
AGGTGGAAAAGATGTCAAAATCCTCAAAGGTCTCAGTACTCCTCAACAAGCCTTGTATATTGAGCAAGAAGTCGAGAAGTTCTTAGGTTTGGTGGATAGGAAGGTAACGGGAGAATTGGCATGAAATGGTGAATTGTAAGTTATTAGAAAAATTCTACATTACAAATTGTGTAATCCTATATCTTAAATCCAAGTAAAGTGCTTTTCCGATTCTTCCCACAAAATCTAAACATCCAAATACAGACACAACTATCAATATAAACACGTAAACACCTCTCCAAAAAAAATGAAAAAAATTCGCCCTTTATTCATCCTTTTAGCTGCGATGTTGGTCATTGCAGCCACTTTATTTTACCTCGAAAAAGACGTACATTGGGGAGGATTCATTTCCATGATGGTTTTTTATGGATTCATTTTTTACTTGGGCATTTATGCTGCCAGCCTCCGCAAATCCGAGAGCATCACCGAAGTCATGTTAGCAGGTAGAAGCATTCCGCTTTTCGTAGCCGTATTCACCATGAGCGCAACTTGGGTAGGAGGCGGCTATATCAACGGAACAGCGGAATACACCGTCAGTTCGGGCTTGGCTTGGGTACAAGCACCATGGGGATATGCACTGAGTCTCATAGTCGGAGGGCTGTTTTTTGCAAGAAAAATGCGTCGATACCAATTCAAAACCATGCTTGATCCACTCGAACAGCGATTTGGCAAAAAAATGACCGCCCTGCTATTTTTGCCTGCTCTAACAGGTGAAATCTTTTGGTCGGCAGCCATCTTGACCGCTTTGGGAACGACCTTCGGTACTGTCTTAGGTTTGGACTTCAATACTTCCATCGTTCTTTCTGCCATCATTGCCATTGCTTATACTGCTTTGGGTGGACTGTGGGCGGTTGCCTTGACCGACATTGTACAGTTGATACTATTGTTTGTAGGACTGATATTGGTCATTCCTTTCGCTTTGCAGCATGTGGGCGGTTGGGAAAATGCTTGGCAAATGTATGTCGAAAAGAAAGGTACTTTTGCATCTTGGTTTCCGCCTATTGACGGTTGGCGGCATCCCGATTGGGGCAATTATTTCTGGAATTGGTTGGATTATACTATGCTTTTGATATTTGGAGGCGTGGCATGGCAAGTGTATTTTCAACGAGTACTATCTGCCAAAACCGAAAATGTGGCGATGTGGTTGTCCATTATTGCAGGATTTGTGTGTATGGCAGCAGCGATTCCTGCGGTGATGATTGGCGTGATTGCAGATGTGGTTGATTGGTCGAGTGTGGGCGTTGAAGCTCCCGAAAACGCTTCTTTGACCCTGCCTTATGTGGCTCGCTATCTCACCAATCCGTGGGTGAGTACACTTGCTTTGGGAGCGATTGCAGCAGCGGTGATGTCGTCTGTTGATTCTTCGATTCTTTCGGCTTCGAGTATGGCAAGTTGGAATGTCTATCGCCCATTGGTGAAGCCCGATATTACACCCGAAAAATTGGCGGTCGTATTGAAGCGGTGCATCTGGATTATTGGGATTGCAGCGACCTTGTTGGCATTGCAGGTCAAAAGCGTTTATGCACTTTGGTTTTTGTGCAGCGACTTTGTGTACTGTATTTTATTTCCACAATTGGTCATGGCATTGTTCGACAAAAAGGCAAATTACTATGGGAGTTTGGTTGGATTTACTTTGTC
>JBMYXW010000866.1:0-1679 GCA_049608825.1 Chitinophagales bacterium | reverse complement strand
CTTTGGCAGTGGTCTTTGCCTTTTTGCACGATATTCAAAAACTCTTCATCCGTCAAATTCACACCTTCATCAGCATGAGTATTGAAGCCAAAGTAAGGGATGTTTTGGTTTTTGATGATGGATTCCACTTCCTCCAATTGGGAAGGTGAGTTTTTATCGTATTGATGTTCAAAAATATAGAGTTCGTTTTTGAAGTGATTGATGGCAATGACAATTTGATAGACTTGATACAATATATCGGGAATGCTTCGTTTGTCATCTTCAAAAGTACCAATTTCCAAGTCTTCAAAATAACGCACAGCATCGTAATTGCAGTACCCAAAGATGCCATTGTCGATAAAATCGAATCTACTCTCTACATGCTCAAAGCTATTCACAAAACCATCCAATAAGCCCACCAAGGTTTCACGATTGGCAGCATTCGTTTGATTACTTCCATCTGGAAGCTCCTGTCTCACTTGCCCACCTGTCACTTCAAATCGTGCAATGGGCTGACAGCAGATATACGAAAAACTGTTTTCTTTGGAATGATAGTCCGTACTTTCCAACAATAGACTATTGGCGTATTTGTCTCTCAATCGAAGGTAAATACTTACAGGAGTAACCGTGTCTGCCAACATTTGTCGGTGAATGGTTTTGGCTTTGAAGAGTTTTTGGGATAACATATTTTTTGATTTTTTATGTAAGCGAAAACTTTGTCAACGGCTGAAAGCCTTGACAACAGTTGAAGTGACTAATACCGTAGTTTCGGCAGTCCAGCAATATCCCTAACCTCCGTCAAAGTCTGCTGTGCGACCTTGCGAACATTTCCAGAGGAAGCATAAATCTGTTCGATAACTGTATCTCGACTTGCCTCCAAAATCGCCTTTCGATTTTTGACATCATTGGTTAGATTCACGACTGCATCCGCAACTGCATTTTTGAGGTCGCCATATCGTCGATTCCCATTGTTATAGAGTTCAAGATAGTGGTCGTGGGCTTCCACTGCTCCCGAAGCCTTCATGAGTTCAAAAAGATTTTTTACTCCTGCGCTCATTTCGTCACTCGTTCCATCGCCAGTATCTGTCACAGCCGAGCGAATCTTTTTGCGAATAGATTTTTCGGGTTCGAGCATCGCAATGTAGTGTTTTTGACCAAGGCTTTTACTCATTTTCTTAGTAGGGTCAGCTAACGAAAGAAGTTTTTTAATTTCGGTAAACAAGGGCTTTGGAGGATAGAAATAGCGAGTTTTAAGGCGTTTATTGAAGCGAACTGCAATATTTCGAGAAAGCTCCAAATGTTGTTCTTGGTCTTTGCCAACAGGCACCAATTGAGCTTTATAAATCAAAATATCCGCTGCCTGCAAAACAGGATAACTAAACAAACCTGCTGATACAAAAGAATCCTTATCCGTGTCGCCCAACTGTTGCGATTTGTCCTTGAATTGTGTCATTCGGCTCAACTCACCATAGGAGGTGAAATTGCTCAAAATCCAGCACAGTTCAGCGTGTTCGGGAATCAAGGACTGAACAAACAAATTGTTTACATCTACGCCACAAGCTATTAAATCTATCGACATATTGAATATACGATCGTGTAGTTCTTTGGCTTTGTAGGGCATGGTCATGGCGTGGTAATCGACCACACCATAGAAACATTGATAGGTTTCTTGAAGTTTGACCCAGTTCTGGACAGCTCCA
>JBMYXW010000865.1:0-1680 GCA_049608825.1 Chitinophagales bacterium | reverse complement strand
CTTCCCTTCACTGTCAATGGTGAGTTTGTACAAAGGAGCTATGCCATTAGGTCCGCGTAAATTGAAGCGTCCGTATGTAGCAAAATTGCCCATGCTATAAGTGATAAATCGTTCCTTATACACTTCTACAGCTCTTGTAACGTGAGGTCCATGGCCGAAAACTATGTCGGCCCCTGCGTCTATCACTGCATGTGCAAATTGCTCAACATTACCTCGGTTCTCACCGTAAAAATATTCTGTTTTGTGGGGCACGTGTTCATACTTACTCCCTTCAGCACCGCCGTGAAAAGAGACAATAACAATATCGGATTGTTTGGCTAACTCACTAACAATTGCTTTTGCTTTTGTTATGTTACGAACATCGACCGTTCCACTATTTGGAGCAAACGCTGCGAATCCATATTTGATACCGTTTTTCTCAAAAACTGCTGTTGGTTTTGTTAATAATCCTGCTGTTTCGATTCCCAATTCTTTGGTCCCATAAGAAGAAGCCAAGTAAATCACCGTTTGAACACCCATACTGTAAAAGAAGAAGGCAAAAATGAAGTTTCGCAGCCTCGGCAAGTTCTTCAATTGACGGAAAACCTTACCCAACTCTTGGTAGCCTTTGAAGAAAATATTGCCACTTACTTCTTTTTTAAAAACATTATTCGGCAAATAGTGAAATGGAATGTGGGCAAACAAAAACCACCAAATCCCTACGGTCAAAAAGGAAATTCGAGCAGGCAAAGCAGAGTCGGTAATTCCAAATAGTTCGGGTTTTTGAATCATTACCAAATTGAATACCAACAAAATAACGCTTCCTATATAACCCATCGAAAAACCTTTGGCACTGATGCGGTCATGATCTTCGGGTTCTGCAATAACAGGTAAATAGGAATTGTAAAAAACAATACTGCCCGTAAAACCAATGGAGGCAAAAGCAAAGGCAATCATTCCCGCTTCAAAAGTTTCGGGAGTGAAAAAGAAGAGGTACATACAAGAAAACGAACCGAGATAGCAAAATATCCGCATGAACATTTTTTGCCGCCCTGTCGAATCTGCAATGGCGGATAAAATGGGAGACAAAATAACCATCACAAAAAAGGAGAAGGAAATAATGTATGAATAGAGTTCTGTATTTACGAATTCCATTCCCAAAAAAGACACCAAATCGGAAGTTATATTTCCTGCATCGTCTTTGGTCGTTGTAATCGCATTGTAGTATATCGGAAAAACGGCAACGGTAATCACCAGTGAATATACCGAATTTGCCCAGTCGTACATCGCCCAAGCATTGATGATTTTTTTGTCGCCTTTTTGGAAGTTAGCCATATATTGAAGGAAGTGAGAAGTGAGAAGTGAGATGCAAGAAGTGAGAAATTTCTTGCTTACTCATTCAAAGTCTGATAGAAAAACAATTGGTTCATTAAGAATTAAATAAACGATACCTCACAAGTCCATTAGGACTTGAATATTTGTAGGAAAATGGAGAAGGTAATTACAGAACTCCATCGGAGTTCAACCCAAGCATGATAAGCAAATATTCCTGTGGTTCAACTCCTAATGGAGTTGTGATATCTTACTTCTAATTTTCTACAAATATTTGACTCCCAAAGGAGTCTCATACCACTTATTCAACGCAGCCTGTTGTTGATTATTAATGATTTAAAATTCTCAATGAGAAAGCAGAATCTGTGC
>JBMYXW010000864.1:0-1681 GCA_049608825.1 Chitinophagales bacterium | reverse complement strand
AATCCAAATTCCAACTGCCATCTGTAAAATAATTCTCTGGAATATCACCCTTCAATACATCCGTAGCCACATCGTATTCATTCGGATTCGGCAAACCATTTGGCAGAAAATGGTCGACCATAGAACGGGCAATCAGCGCAACATCATTGGAATTGTTGGTCAAGTATTTCGCCAAATTTATCATTGGAACATAACCATCGTCCTCCATATCTTCAATAAATCCGCCCACCATATCCCAACGAAGGGTCAACGTATTTTCGTTGATCCAAGCCCGATGTCCAGCCCAACCTGCTACATCCACAGGCACAAACAATTGCTGCCCCAAACCATCAGCCGCATAGCCCAAATTCAATAGGTTTTCATCATTGTAAGGCAAACCCGATACATGCAGGAAGCCAATCAAATATTCGATAGGGCTTTTGATACGAGTGCCCATTACATCTTCGTGGAAAAAATGCACGCTTTTGAAGAGTTGGCGGAAAACGGGTGCAAGCTCAAAATTGTTGTTACGGAAAGTCTGCGCCAACCCTGCAACGACAACTTGGTCAACATCTTCGTTCACAAAATAGCGGTAAATCTTGCTGCAAATATGCTCCGAAACTTGCGTGGCTCGGTGGGTAAAAATGAGTTCATGCACATCGTCATAGCCCCAATTTCCCGATTGCCCAAAAATCTCTTTCGTTGAATTATCGTGAGCATCAGGGTCAAAACGTTGGTCGTCACTTTCGTAAAATTCACAAGTTTCTTCACTCGCCCCTGTCCATCCCGTCAAAGCCCTCGATACTTCAAAAACATCGTTTTCGGTATAGCCATTGTTTTCGCCAAGCGTGAACAGTTCCATCAATTCCCGCCCATAATTTTCGTTGATTTCATCGGCTGTATTGAGGTTGCCATTGAGGTAAATGAGCATTGCAGGAGTCTTACCCATCGCTTCCACAAAGGTTCTAAAATTGCCCAAAGCATTTTCTTGCAATGCTTTGTGGTAGCCATACAAATAAGCCGAGCAGTAATAATTGTACCATTCGGTCACAAAATGATTGCTCCAAAACAGCACCAATTTGTCTCGAAAACCATTGTTGAGCATATCCTGCACCCACCGAACCGACAGTTCTTCATAGTGTTGTTCCGTTTCATCGTCAAAATCGGTGTAGTTGTCCACAGGTTGTCGAGACCAGTCTGCCCAAGTTGGTGGAGTCGAAAGCGGCAAATTAATGGCTTGGTCAATCAGTTGGTCGACCAAAGCCGAAGGGCTCATAGTAAGTGCTTGATTGATTTGTTCAGAGGTTGCCCCAAACGCCATTCGACGGTACAAATGCGCTATTCTTCGGGCATTCCAAGGGGTATCATTGGAGGGAATATAGGCTTCGAGGCTGGAAGTTGCACAACTCATATTGATTATGTATTTGTTTCTTATGCTTTGGGTTTCTTTCTTTTTACGAAACAATGTTGGTTTCGTTTGTGTGATTTACAGCTAAATTTACTAATTTTCAATCACATTTTGGTAAAATGATGAATTTTACTAAAATTAAGGTTTCGAGGTGACACCTTTGAAGTGAAACAGAAAAGGTGTCACCTCGAAATCAACTCCAAATCCGAGAAAAAGATTACACCTCCTCCATATCTTACGAAGATGTCACCTTTTTCTCTACCGTCTTTCTTCTAATACTATCTGTCATTGAAG
>JBMYXW010000863.1:0-1682 GCA_049608825.1 Chitinophagales bacterium | reverse complement strand
TCGAATGGTCATGGCGGGCTACGAATGGGAAGGTCAATATCCTTTCAAAGATGTGTATTACACAGGCATGGTTCGGGATGAAAAAGGACGCAAAATGTCCAAATCTTTGGGGAATTCTCCTGACCCTTTGCACTTGATGAGGGAGTATGGAGCAGATGGTGTACGAGTTGGTTTGTTGATGAGTTCTCCTGCGGGCGGTGATTTGTTGTTTGATAATAAGTTGTGTGAGCAAGGTCGAAACTTTAGCAACAAAATTTGGAATGCGCTTCGATTGGTGAAACAATGGGAAGTGAAGGAAGGCAAAAACGAAAACATTGAGCCGATTGTAGATTGGTTTGAAAACCGCTTCAATCAGGTAGTGGCAGAAACGGAAAAACAGTATGCGACCTATAGTATTTCGGAAGCCTTGAAAAACATCTATTCTTTTGTTTGGAACGATTTCTTTTCGGTGTATCTCGAAATGGCGAAGCCCGAATACCAAAAACCGATTGACCGATATACCTACAACAAAACGATTGAACTTTTTGAGAAGTGCATCAAATTGCTGCACCCTTTTATGCCGTTTTTGACCGAAGAAGTATATCATACTTTGAAGGATAGGGCAGAAGGGGATTCGATTTGTGTGGCAAAGTACCCCGAAGTGTTGGACTTCAATCAAGAGGCTATCGACAAAGGTGATACAGCTAAAGAATTGCTAACCAAACTCCGTGAACTCCGAAATAGTCAACAACTGAAGATGCGTGATTTGCTTCAATTGAGTGTCAAAACTTCCAATCCTGCACTGTTTGAAAACATGATTCCATTATTGAAGCGCAAGGCTTTCTTGGAATCGTTTGACTTTACACAGGAAGATGTAAGTGGTGCGGTGAGCTTCCGAATTGGTAAGGATACCTTTTTTGTGCCTTTGGGTGACAAGGTGGACTTAGAGGAGGAGCGCCAAAAAATCCAGAAGGAATTGGATTATTTGGAGGGCTTGAAAATGAAACTGAACAAGAAATTGGGCAATGAACGATTTGTGAGCAATGCGCCTGCTGTGGTGGTGGATAAGGAGAAGAAGAAGTTGGCAGATACGGAAGGGAAGATTGCGACTTTGAAGGAGCAGTTGGGAAATTTGTAGATTGAACACAGAGAGACAGAGGGGCTTGCTTACTGGGTTTAGAAATTGAACGGAGAGATGGGGAAATGGAGAGTTTTTGGAAACTTTATCTTACTTACGTAAGCTGAATCGCCATTGCTAAAAGATACACAACCTAGTAAGCAAATCGCTGAGTTTTTAAACTCCAAAATCATCATTTCCCCATCCACTCCAAAACCATTTCCTTCAATTCGACCTCCCAATCTTCCTTATTTTTTCGGCTAATCATCGGAATTTTCACCACCCAAACCCGAATCGACTGTCCCGAAAAAGATTCTGCAATGTCAAAATAAGTGGCATTTTTAGAAGAATTTGCAGCAGAATTATCACAGTCTTGAAGGGTATTTGGATAAACCAAAAATACTTTTTTGCAGCCTCGACGCACAGCATAGGCTGCAATTTGATATAAGTCTTTTATATCAACGCCTTTGACTTTTCCCTGTTTATTAAAACGAATTACTTTGTATTTGCAGTCAATGATGATAGGTTCTCCTTCAATGGTCAAACTGATATCGTATTGAAGCTGAAAAGCGGGGTTTTGTTCTTC
>JBMYXW010000862.1:0-1689 GCA_049608825.1 Chitinophagales bacterium | reverse complement strand
ACCTTGAAGAGCTGAAGTTTTTCCTTCCTTCAGCTTGAGTGCCTCCCAATTTGCTTGTACCTCCTTTTCATCTTTCACATCTACATCGCCATAAACATGAGGGTGTCGTTTGATGAGTTTTTCGCATAGATTGTTGATAATTGAAGCGATGTCAAATGCGCCTTTTTCCTCTCCAATCTTGGCATAAAAAACAATATGCAGCAGTAAATCCCCCAATTCCTCCTTGATACCCAGCATGTTATTTTCTGTAATGGCATCCGTCAATTCATAAGTTTCTTCAATGGTTAATGTACGCAAACTTTCAATAGTTTGTTTTTTGTCCCAAGGGCATTTTTCTCTCAATTCCTCCATTATTGTCAAGATACGTTCAAAAGCATCTAGTTTAGAAGATAAATTGATAGGTTTCATAGATATTTTGTATTTTTGTTTATAATCAAACGAGTTGCAAAAATAGCGGAACTAAACATATCTTTGTGTTTTGTTGTTTCTATTTAAAATAAAAAATTAAAACGAGCATGTTTATTCCAACTTTGATATTAACAATTATTATGATAGCGCTTGTTTTTGCAGGCATTGGATTGAGAATCTTATTGGTGAAAGGTGGAGAGTTCAGAGGAACTTGTGCAACCAACAATCCGATGCTAAAAAACCAAGTAGGTGAATGTACTGTATGTGGTGGAAAACCTGGAGAAGATTGTAAGGAGGGCAGCATATCTCTAACCCGTTAATTATCAGTTTGTAGGAATTTTCTTTTGAAGAAGTTAAAATTATTTTGTACTATTGAGTTATCTTTTTAATTATCGACCTCTAATTTGCTGACCACCTGTGTTAAATTGAATAGTTTAAGTCCACGAAATATACCTAAGATTGAGCAGTCAATCTTTTTATCATAAATTCTTGAAGGCTGTTAATGTAAACAAACAGCCCTATCATATTATACACAACCTCAAACAAATTAGGTGGTTATGAAATACACTATTTTCATATTGGTTTCTTGTTTGTTATTTTCATCCTCAATTGTAGCCCAGTCCAATTCTAATGAATTGAACAATCTACGGCTTACCAAAATAGACAACCAAGGTAAAGAAGTAGCTTTTACAGTAAGCGATGCTATTCAGTTGGTGCGATTTTTCAATACCCAAAAGGGAGTGAAATTTTGCAAATCAGATCCTCAAAAAAATTCCTTAAGAATTGTGGGCGATACAGGTACAGATATTCAAGCTCTATTGAATACTTCATCTGTAGTGGGAAAAATGAGTAAAATGGGCTACAAAATGGATTTTACAGCTTCAAAAAACCTCGCTCAACCCCTAGCAGACATTCCTGCAAAAGAAGACTGTGAAGAATGCGGAGATGTAAAAGTAGATAAGTCGGCTATTGATGATATGTTGGATAGTTCTGATTATGGTGGCGACGTTATCAATATAAGTTTAGATGGCGGAAGCGGTGGTAGTAGCAGTCCTTTTGGAGAAGATGGAGGAAGTAGTGACCCATTTGGTAATGGGGGAAGCAGTAGTCCTTTCAGTAGCACTGACGATCCATTTAGTTCTGGTGGTAGCAGCGATTTTACAATGCCACAAATGTCTCAAAGCCAAATTGATTCTTTGCAGAGATTATTCAACGGAAGCAACAAAACCGATAATAAATAATCAAGAATTTGGATGGGAGAAGACAGAAGTGGGGTGATTT
>JBMYXW010000861.1:0-1692 GCA_049608825.1 Chitinophagales bacterium | reverse complement strand
CTTTTCTGTCTTCCTACTTAGTCTAAAAAGGATACCCAATAGCCAGATTCAAGCGTAGATTGTCCTTTCTCCACTGACTCGACAAAGGGCGAATATCCTTGAGTCTCCAACGTTCTCCTTTGGGTAGAAAGGGGCTTCGGAGTGGGGTAGCAAAGTCAAAACGTATCAAAAAGAAGTCAAAATCTGCCCTCAAACCAAATCCTGCTCCAATAGCTACTTCATCCAAAATTTTGCCCAGCTTAAATTGCCCCTCAGAAGGATTGTCCAGATTCGACTCCTTGATCCAGCCGCCTGGGCGATTCGGATCATAATCCAATAGCCAAATATTTCCCGCATCTATAAAAAATGCGCCTTCAAAAAAAGAATAAAAATCAAAACGATATTCCAGATTCAATTCCAGTTTGATATCTCCTGCTTGGTCAAAAAAGCCTATTTGATTGTTGGTTTCTTCTTCTTGGTTAGAATAGCTCCCTGGTCCCAAAGTTCTAAAACGATAGGCTCGTACACTATTGGTACCTCCAATAAAAAACTGTTTGAGATAGGGAAGCACCTCCGAATTCCCGTAAGGAAGGCCAATTCCTCCAGTAAATCTTGTAGCAAGCACACTACCTGTTGAGAAATTGCGGAAAAATCGGATATCTCCATCTATACGAGCATATTGGGTCACAGGTACATTCAATAGTTCATAAGGTTTACTACCATTGGATAGCCATCCTGACAACAGCCGAAACAAATTACCAGAAACATCGCCAGTAGCTCGGTAATACAATTGGTTTCCAGAACCTCTGAAATCGGGATTGGAGTAAGTATGTGAATAATTTAATCCCATGATTACAATATCTTCAAAACTCGTTCTTAGACGTGGGTTGGTCAATAGTAGAGAATCAAAAGTGGGTTGTGTGTTGGATAAATCAACCAAAGAAAGTACAATCGGATTGAGTTCGTGCGAAGTTCTGGGGCTGTCCTGCCATTTGTAGCCAAAACTCATATTGACCGAATTGTAGTCGTAAAAGTCCAATCGTCTTTGAAAATTGTAGTTTACATTCAAGTGACTGTAAGGTATGTAATACTGCGAAGGGTGTTTTACTTTGAAGGGAGTAATAAACCATGGAAAAGTCAAGTCCAAAGCAGGGTTGAGGTCAATTACACTGATCAAACCACCAGAGCTTTGAAGCTGTGTTTCCAATCCGCCTGTTAAGCTCAATTCGAGGCGTTCTCCTCCTCCAAAATTATTTTTATTGGTGTAAGAAAACTTCCCCGAAAGCCCCAATAAGTTGCCTATCGTACTATTTTGACTCTGACTTACTTCAAAATCAACCCCCAATGTTCGCCAAATACTGGGTGTAAGATACATATAGGTGTCCAAATAATGTTGTCCTGTCAGACTATCCACAAAAGGCTCGTACTTGATATTGATAAACTTAAAAATCCCCAAAGACATAAGACGATTTACAGTGAAATCATGTGATTTTTGAGAAAAAGGAACTCCTTTCTTCAAAATCGTATTTTTATCAATCGGCTTGGGTTTGATGTTCCCCTTCGCATTGATGAAGGTAAAATAACGATACATTGAAGTGTCGTTTTCACTTGGCAGAATGATTTTGTCGAGTGAATAATTGGGGAATACATAAATCTCATTGTGGATATAATCGTGGTGGAATGTAGAATCTGAAGGTTCTGCAATATTGACTC
>JBMYXW010000860.1:0-1699 GCA_049608825.1 Chitinophagales bacterium | reverse complement strand
TTCGTGTTTATAAAATCATACTTCAAAAATCATGTAATCATACATCTTAAATCCAAACAGTATGCGGATATGTGATTTGCCATAAACGCATTTTTATTCTGAAAAAATCTTACACCTTAAACCATCATATAAAAGAAATAATCTTCACGCCGATGGTAAGATGTCACCTTTTCATGCTTCAAAGATTACACCTTACCATCTATACAGTGCATGGATATGCGATTTTCCTTTTATCTTCGCCTCAAAAAAAATGAAAAACTCCTCTAATAACTACCAAGAAATCCTCCAAAACCTTGGCATCACCGCCCTCAATGACATGCAAAATGCCACCATTGAAGCGAGCCAAAAAGACCAGGACATCATGCTACGTTCGCCCACAGGAACAGGCAAGACCTTGGCATTTTTACTACCTGTTTTCAGCCATTTAAAGCCCAGAAGCAAGGTCGTACAGGCAGTTGTATTAGTACCGACAAGAGAGTTGGCACTGCAGGTGACGAGCGTGGTGAAAGACATGAAGATTCCCTACAAAGTAACCTGCTGTTATGGCGGTCATCCTGTCCGATTGGAAAAGCAAAGTCTGAAAAACCCGCCTGCTATTTTGGTCGCCACACCAGGGCGATTGTCAGACCACATTCGCAGAGATCACATCGACATTTCCCAAGCCAAAATGCTCGTTTTGGATGAGTTTGACAAATCTTTAGCCTTTGGCTTTCAGAATCAAATGGGCTATATCATTGAAGAAATGCCTTTGATTCGCAAACGAATTTTGACTTCAGCAACTGAATCTTTGACAATTCCAAGTTTTGTTGGACTTCAAAATCCCATTAAGCTGCAATTTGAAGGCGAAGAACAAAAGCCGCAAATAGAATTAAAATTAGTAAAATCCCCCAGCAAAGACAAGCTCGAAACACTCTATCAGTTAATCTGCAATCTGGGAGATACGTCCATGCTCATTTTCTGCAATTTTCGGGAAACGGTAGAAAGAGTCAGTGGATTTTTGAAGAAACAGGGCATTGTTCACGACTATTTTCATGGCGGATTGGAACAGATAGACCGAGAGAAAAAGTTATTGAAGTTTAGAAATGGAACGTATAAAATTCTGGTTTCTACAGATGTAACCGCTCGTGGCATTGACATTCCCGAAATTGATTACATCGTTCATTATCACTTAGCTCCCAAAGAAGATATTTTTGTGCATCGAAATGGTCGAACTGCCAGAATGCACGCCACAGGAACGGTTTTCTTACTCCAATCTGTCCAAGAACGATTGCCTGATTATATGAATGAAGAACCCGAAATTTTTGAATTGAAAGAGAATCAGCCGCCTCCTCCAAAGCCTCAATGGAAAACGCTTTCTATCAACAAGGGCAAAAAAGAGAAGGTAGGTAAAGGTGATGTGGTAGGTTTCCTTATCAAAATTGGAGGTTTGGAAAAAGACGATATTGGTATTATTGAAGTGAAACACTTTTTTGCGTTGGTGGCAGTGAAGAGTAGTAAAATTGAAAAAGTAGCAAGGAAAGTGAACAATCAAAAAATCAAAGGTAAAAAGGTGCGGGTTTGGGTGGATGAGTAAAAAATCAAATAAGACTATGGAAGTTTATACTCTTGTATCCTAATCTGGCATAGCCAGTACCATAAAATATGGAAGGCTCATCACTGATAGATTTGCGAATGACGATTACATGATTTTTGATTTGTG
>JBMYXW010000859.1:0-1704 GCA_049608825.1 Chitinophagales bacterium | reverse complement strand
GAGTTTCAAACAAGATAATGAAGAATTTGCAGTAATGAATGTGACCCAATTATACAAGGAAGGTAAGATGCCACCACTACCCAAATATGAATAGATAAGTACAGAAGGACAATTACAAATAGAGAACATGACTGCAATAACAGCCAACCTCAAGACTCCTTTAGAAATGTTGTATCATTGGGAAAAGACCAAACCCGATGCCACTTATTTGAGCCAACCCTTGAAAGGTGAATACCGACATTGGACTTGGAAAGAAGCTGGGCAGGAAATTAGGCGAATGGCAGCCGCATTGAAGGCTTTGGACTTTCCGCCTAAGAGCAATATCGCTTTGATTTCCAAAAACTGTGCTCATTGGATGATGACCGATTTGGCGATTATGATGGCGGGTCATGTGTCCGTTCCGATGTACCCCAATCTTCACGCCGAAACAGTGCGGTATATTTTGGAGCATAGCGGTGCAAAAGCGATTTTTATTGGAAAATTGGACGATTGGGATTCCATGAAAAGCGGTTTGACCGATGATGTTTTGCCAATTTCGTTTCCATTGTATGGATCTTCGGGCTACAACAAATGGGAAGATTTGGCTGCAAAACAAGAACCAATGCAGGGCGAACCCAACCGAGATTTGGACGAAACGATGACCATCATTTACACTTCTGGTACGACAGGGACTCCAAAAGGCGTGGTGCATAATTTTGAAGCACTGGCATTTGCAACGACCAACGCATTGAAGGAAAGATTCAATCCAGGTCCCAATGGCGGACGGTTTTTCTCTTACTTGCCATTGTCTCACATTGCAGAGCGTTTGCTGACAGGTATGGGCGGCATGTATTCAGGCGGACAGGTCTATTTTGCAGAATCTTTGGATACTTTCAACAAAGATTTGACAACCGCTCGTCCAACGGTTTTTTTAGCAGTTCCTCGAATTTGGACAAAATTCAAAGGGGCGATTCTCTCCAAAATGCCGCAAAAGAAACTCAATATTTTCCTCAAAATCCCTATTCTTTCGGGTATCATCAAAAAGAAAATTCAGACCAATCTGGGCTTAGACCAAGTACAGCACGTTATTTCGGGAGCTGCCCCAATTGCGCCTTCTTTATTGGAATGGTATCAAAAACTGGGCTTGGACATTCAGGAAGCCTATGGTATGACCGAAAATGCGGCTTACTCTCACTCCAATCCAAAGGGTAAATGCGAAATAGGAACAGTCGGAACGGTGATGCCAGGTGTGGACTGCAAAATCAGCGATATTGGTGAAATTTTGGTCAAAAGTAAAGCTACAATGGTCGGTTACTACAAAGAACCTGGCAAAACGGCTGATACAATGACCGATGATGGCTACTTGAAAACGGGTGACCAAGGTGAAATTGATGCGAATGGCTATTTGAAAATTACGGGTCGAGTCAAAGATATTTTCAAGACTGCAAAGGCAAAGTATGTTGCACCGAGTCCAATAGAATTGAAGTTGTCTAAAAATCCTTATATCGAACAAGTTTGTGTAGTCGGAACGGGAATGCCTCAACCTATGGCTTTGATTGTTTTGACAGAAGCAGGAGCAAAAACGGAGCGTTCGGAAGTTGCAGAGAGTTTGCAGGAGACTTTCAAGGAGGTAAATCCTACTTTGGCAAAGCATGAAAAATTGAAAAAAGCCATCATTATGAAAGAGGCTTGGACGGTTGAAAACAATCTATTGACTCCTTCTCT
>JBMYXW010000858.1:0-1727 GCA_049608825.1 Chitinophagales bacterium | reverse complement strand
TGTGATGGGCAAATTGGCGTATTGGAAAGAGCCGTAGTTTGTGCCGTTTCCTTCAATCGTAAAACTACTACTCGCAGGATTCACCGCATTGAAGTCTATCGTGACGCTGAAAGTTCCGTCCGCTTGGCAATCGCCTTGCGTTACCACCAAATCATTGATACTGCAAACTGGACAATTGACTACTCCTAAATTTGCAGAAGCAGAACAGGTCAATAAATCATTGTCCGTCACTTCAAATTCGTAATCGGTAGAATTGTCGCCCACTAAATTTTCTATTATGATGGGCAAATTGGCATATAGGAAAGAACCGTAATCGTTGCCATTCCCTGCAATACTGAAACTGCTACTAACTGGATTCACCGCATTGAAGTCTATCGTGACACTGAAAGTACCATCCGTTTGACAATCGCCTTGTGTCACCACCAAATCATTGATGCTGCAAACAGGGCAACCAATCAAGCCGAGATTGGTGGAAGCACTACAAGATGCAATCGTATTATCTGTAACGATAAATTCATAGTCTGTACTATTATCACCCTCCAAATCCACAATGGTAATCGGTAAACTGGCATAACTGAACAATCCATAAGTATTTCCATTTCCTTGCACGCTGAACATCGTACCGCCTGCATCCACAACATCGAAGTCAATGATGACATCAAAAGTTCCGTCTGCTTCACAAGCTTGTGCCGTTGAAGTGAGGTTGGTAATGCTGCAAACAGGGCAATCCACGACTCCCAGGTTGACATTTGCATTGCAGTTGGAAAAGTTGGTATCTGTTACCGTAAAATCGTAATTGGTGCTGTTGTCGCCATCTAAATCTGCAATCGTAATCGGCAAATTGTTGTAGTTGAAAGTGCCATAATTGGTGCTATTTCCTGCGATAGTGAAAGTATTATTCGCACCACCATTCGCCACATCGAAGTCTATGACCACATCGAATGCACCATCTATTTGACAAGCTTGTGCGGTAGCCGTCAAATTAGAAATTACACAACTTGGACAATCTACCATTCCCAAAGTATTGATTGTTGTACAGTTGGCATCATTGGTGTCCGTAACTGTGAACGCATATATAGTGGTATTATCACCATCCAAATCGGAAAGGGTAATGGGTAAATTGTTGTAATTGAAGGTGCCATAATTGGTGCTGTTTCCTTCAATCGTAAAGGTATTGTTCGCACCTACATCACTTACATCAAAGTCAATCACCACGTCAAAATTGCCATTGCCGTCACAGGCTTGAGCCGTTGTGGTAAGGTTGGTGATGGCACAAGCTGCGGCAGGAGCGTTTAGGGTAAGTGTAGTGGTATATAATTTGTCGCCACTCGTTGAGTTGTTGTTGTTCGTTCCCAAAGAGGCGATGTAAAAATGGAGGTCGCCATCGGCAGGATTGGGAGCAGTCCAATCAAATGTCCAACTTCCTGTAGAACTCGGTGTATTGTGGGTGATGTACTGCCTACCATTATTGGTTTGCAGCCATGTGCCTGTCCCCGCCGAAAAACCACCTGTGTTTGGGCTGTCGCTTGCGCTTGAAGTACCATTGATGCAGGTCATTTGAAAACCAAATTCATTCGCAACAGGGTCGACAACATCTACGGTGACGCTGTAAACCATTCCTGGTACATACTCGGTGGGATTCCCTGCAATGGAAACACTAACCGAACCTGTTCCGCCTGAAGACCCACCGTGACATTGCGAACAAAGTTGGTCGCCAGGTGCTCCCG
>JBMYXW010000857.1:217-1744 GCA_049608825.1 Chitinophagales bacterium | reverse complement strand
GCATTGAAGGAATTGGAGTCAATGGATTTCGGATAACCTTACCCGAACATTTTTTGGAATACTGGGGCTACCACATCCGAGAAGATGTATTTGAATATTACGAATCCATTGGCATTGAAGACAATACTGTTTTTGTAGGCTACCCGACCGAAAATCACCGAGATACAACGATGTATTGTCCCAATACACCAACTGATTTATTTGCGAATCTGTACGAACCAATTTGGGACAATGGCGAAAACGGAACACCTGTGAATGAAAACAATTACTACGCCCTTTATCTCTACAAAATGGTGCCTCGCTACAAAAATCAAGTCAAGTTTTGGGAGATATGGAATGAGCCTGATGTCAATTGGGGCTACAATGCCATCAAACCTGCCAACGAAGAAGGAAGTTGGTGGACGAACGACCCACCCCCTTGCGATTTTATTTTGCACGCCCCTGTTTATCATTATATTCGGATGTTGAGAATCAGTTATGAAGTCATCAAATCCATTGATCCAACAGCTTATATAGCAGTAGGAGGAATTGGAACATACAGTTTTTTGGATGTGCTTTTGCGGAATACAGACAACCCCAATGAAGGAAATGTGCATCCTGATTTTCCAAAGAAAGGCGGTGCCTACTTTGATGTTTTAAGTTATCACACCTATCCACACCACGATGGAAGTTTGGACTATTGGGACAATTCGATAATGGGTTTTCGCTACACTCGACACTCGGATGCGGCTGCAAAATCGGTCATTGACCGCAAAAAACGCTTTGAAGAAACACTGTTTGAACATGGCTACAATAAGACTACTTTCCCCGAAAAATTGTGGATAATCACCGAATCCAATATTCCCCGTGAATCCTTCAATGGTTCGATTGGTTCAATGGAAGCACAGCGCAACTTTCTGATGAAAACGCTCATTCTTTGTCAACAAAACAACATCCTTCAATACCATATTTATGCGCTGAGTGAAGGCGGACCATGGATGGCTACCGATGCAGGTTTCAATAAAATGGGCTTGTACGAACCTTTGTCCAATCTCCCCATTTCACAAGCCAAAATGTATCCTTCTACGATTGGCTACAAAACGACTTCTGAGCTTTTGTTTGCTACAAAATACGATGCGGAAAGAACGGCTGCTATGAAACTGCCCGAAAAAGTGAAAGGTGGCGCATTTAAAAAAGCAGACGGAAGTTTTGTCTATACACTTTGGGCTGCAACGGAAACCGATCAAAGCGAAACTGCCAATGCCATTTATTCATTCCCTGAATCTTGGAAGCTCTCCAACTTGAAGCGAATGGAGTGGGATTTTGGTTTGACCGAAGCTTATTGCGGTCGAGACGGCCCAAGCCGAGGTGTCCTGGCATCTGACGCGAGAGCTTGAGGCGACCGGTGTGTTCGACAACCTCACGTCCTACAGGGAGCTTTTTGCCGGGTTCACTTCACAATTTCACGAACTCGCCCCGGGAACAGAAGACGCCGCATTGCACACTGACCCTGCGACCGCATACCCGGCGGGGCAAGTCCTGGCCCGC
>JBMYXW010000857.1:0-207 GCA_049608825.1 Chitinophagales bacterium | reverse complement strand
ACAACAAATGGTGACATCAGCACTTCTATTGAAGGATTTGATTCTTCAATTTTTGAAGCAAAACTGTTTCCGACAATATTTAAAAATAACGCTTTTTTGCAACTTCAATTGAAGGAAAATGCAGATGTGGGTTTGGAAGTTTTTGATTTGCAGGGTAAAAGTGTAAGGGTTTTATTGAAGAAAACTGCAATTAGCAGAGGGATTTAT
>JBMYXW010000856.1:0-1762 GCA_049608825.1 Chitinophagales bacterium | reverse complement strand
TTTGCAGTTTTGCAGTTTTGCAGTTTTGCAGTTTTGCAGTTTTGCAGTTTTGCAGTTTTGCAGGAGAAAATTTAGAAATATATAAAAACACACAACAACATTTTGATAAAGAAAATCAGGTTTCAAATAGAATAAACTCAGGCAAATTCAGCAAAATCACTTAATGGCTTACATTTTGGAGCATACTGCTATAAAAGAACAAATAAGAATCCGTATTTTACCATTTTAGGACTTTACTCCAAAAACACCCTACAATGAACCGATATACCTATTTCATTTGTTTGTTTTTATTAATTACAATTACTACTCACTTATCCGCTCAAAATTTCTACAATACCAGTACTATTCAAGAAATTCGCCTCACTTTTTCGCAGCCGAATTGGCATGAATTGTTGACCAATTTGAAGAAAGAAGGAAACGACCGAATATTGGCGAAGGTAAGCATCAATGGAGAAGTGTTTGACAGTGTTGGGGTTCGATATAAAGGAAACAGTTCCTTCAATGCTGCCGAAAAAAAGAAGCCCTTCAATATCAAATTGGATTACATCCTCAAAAAACAAAACTATCAGGAATATGGAACGGTCAAACTCTCCAATTCCTTTAGAGACCCAAGTTTTATAAGAGAAGTATTGGCGTATGAAATTGCTCGAAAGTACATGCCTGCCCCAAAAGCTAATTTTGCCAAGGTATATGTTAACAGTCAGTATCATGGTTTATATACGAATGTTCAATCTATTGACAATCATTTCTTAGACATCCATTTTGGCGATAGCAAAAAACAACCTTTCTTTAAGTGCAATACAGATAAAGAAAAAATAAAAATGTCGAATTGTAAAACATTGAAGGGAGCAACATTGGAGCATATTGGAGACAATCCAAAATGTTATGAAATCAAATACCAATTGAAAAGCAAGTCAGAAAATGATTGGAAACAATTGATGGAATTTATTTATACCTTGAACCACGAACCTGAAAAAATAGCAAGTATTCTGGATATAGATGCAGCATTGAAGTATTTTGCTTTCAACAATGTGGTGGTCAATTTGGATAGTTATTCGGGCTTATTTTCTCACAACTACTACTTATTTCAAGATGGCAGTGGGCAGTTTCACCCACTTGTTTGGGACTTGAACATGGCATTTGGTGGCTTCAATCACAGTGGAATCAAAAACTCTCTCCCTCTCTATGGAATGCAAACCCTCAATCCCTTTTTGCATGAAAACAATCCTCAACGCCCACTTATTCACCAACTCCTTCAAAATCCTGCCTATCGTCAACAATACCAAACTTTTATAGAAACCATGTTAGCCGAAAATTTTACCAATGGTTGGTATGCAGAACGAGCCAAAGAATTGCAGCGAATCATCGAATCAGAGGTCAAAAACGACCCGAATAAACTCTACACTTTTGAAGCCTTCAAAAATAACCTTTCCAAAACAGAAAATGTAGGAGGCAATGCAAGGGCAGTTGGAATATTAGAATTGATGCAAGGGCGCAGAAGGTTTTTGGAACAGGAACTGGAATTGTAGTGATGAGTAGATTGGTGAACTTGTGATTGGTTGAATAGTTAACGAAAAAAGGTTCATCGAAGATTTTAGTGGAGGTAACATCAGGAAATATACATTCCCTTTTCTCTTTGCTGATTATTAATGATTTGAACTTTTCAATGAGAAAGCAGAATGTAGATTCTGCGGTGGCAATCACTAAAATCTTCCAAGAACCCGAAAAAAGCTTTAATTTGCACCAACAAATAGTAAAACGA
>JBMYXW010000855.1:0-1762 GCA_049608825.1 Chitinophagales bacterium | reverse complement strand
TCAATGCTGATAAAAGAAAGTCCAATTCCAAGTCAAACTCCAATGACAACCGTCGCAGCCGCAGTGGTCGAGGAAAAACCGAAAAAATAGAAGTAGAAGGCGTGGTAGATATGACGAGCAGCGGGTCTGCTTTTATTGTATCCAGCCAATTAGAACGAGATGCGTATGTACCTGCAAGTCGCTTAAACAGAGCGATTGATGGCGACCGAGTGAAAGTATTGGTCGAAATGCAGCGAAAGCCAGGCAAACGACCAGAAGGCAGAGTATTGGAAATATTGGAGCGCAGCCAACAGGAATTTGTAGGCATCATCAAACTCTCCAAAAAATTCGCTTTTTTCATTGCAGACAAAACAAGTGTCAACTTTGACTTTTTCATTCCTTTGAGTAAGACCAAAGATGCAAAAGACGGTGACAAAGTTTTGATTCGGGTAACAGATTGGGCCCCTGAACAAAAAAGCCCAAAGGCAGAAGTCATTGCCGTATTAGGTAAACCTGGGACCAACAATGTCGAAATGCAATCCATCTTGGTCGACAATGGCTTTAGATTGACCTACCCCAAAGAGGTCTGGAAAGAAACCGAAGAAATCAGTCAAGAGATTCCAGAAGAAGAAATTGCTAAAAGACGAGATTTTCGCCAGATACCTACCTTTACGATTGATCCAAAGGATGCCAAAGATTTTGATGATGCCTTGAGCATTCAAAAATTGGAAAATGGCAATTGGGAAGTCGGCGTACATATTGCAGATGTGGCACATTATGTGAAACCTGGTTCTGCAATGGATGAAGAAGCTTACAAGAGAGCTACTTCAGTATATTTGGTGGATAGAGTACTTCCGATGTTCCCCGAAAAATTATCCAATTTGGTGTGTTCACTCCGACCACACGAAGAAAAATTGAGTTTTTCGGCAGTATTTGAAATGACCGAAGATGCCAAAATCGTAAACGAATGGTTCGGTCGAACGGTCATTTATTCTGATAGACGCTTTGATTACAGCGAGGCACAAGAGGTAATAGAAACGAGAGAAGGCGATTATGCAGAGGAAATGTATGTCTTGAACGAATTGTCAAAAAAACTCCGAGCCGAAAGAATGAAATCGGGTTCGATTAACTTTGGAAGCAAGGAAGTCAAATTTATTTTGGATGAAGAGGGCAAACCGATTGATGTATATATCAAGCAAACAATGGAGTCAAACCTGTTGATTGAAGATTTCATGTTGCAGGCGAATCGCTCAGTGGCGAAGTTTGTAAATACCAAAAAATACGCTGACAAAAACGTACCTTTCGTCAATCGTGTACACGCTACACCTGACGAAGAAAAAATGGGCGAGTTTAGAGATTTCGCCAAAGCCTTTGGGTATGAAATGGAGTTCAACTCTCCTGATGAAATATCTCAAGCACTTAACAAAATCTTGAAGGAAGTACAAGGCAAACCCGAACAGCATCTTTTTGAGACTTTAGCGGTTCGGACGATGGCAAAAGCTGCCTATTCTACCAAAAACATTGGTCACTACGGCTTGGCTTTCAAACATTACGGACATTTCACTTCTCCCATTAGACGCTATCCTGATGTGATGGTACACCGAATTTTGGCAGAGCAATTGAAGGAAAACCCCAATCCTAAATTCAATATTCATGTTCTTGAAAAGAAGTGTGAACATGCTTCTGCAATGGAACGCAAAGCGATGGAAGCAGAACGAGAAAGTATTAAATATAAACAAGTTGAATTTATTCAAAATCATGTAGGAGAAGAGTTTGATGGACG
>JBMYXW010000854.1:0-1763 GCA_049608825.1 Chitinophagales bacterium | reverse complement strand
CTCAACGATGGCATCAAACTCTTATCGGCTACCTTCCAAATTGACTATTTGAAAGACCCTAAAAAGTCAGTGATTATCGAAAATTTGGAGGATTCTTTGGCATTGCTTCAATTTGATTTGGATTGGGTCAATCGCCAAATTGAAGTCTATCAGAGTGAGGAAAAATTGATGGATATGAACAGTCAAAAAGTCGGAACGGAAACCAAAGGTTTGTCGGCGCAGGACTTGAAGGAAGTGATGACTTTTTACCGCAAGCAATTGATGGAAATCAAAAAAGAGCGATTGAAGTTGGATAGAAGTAAGCAAAAATTGAGCGAAAGTATTGGTCGTATTCAGCAACAATTGCAGCAAGTACGAGCACAGAAAACGAAGGCGATTGGAGAAGTTTTACTGAAGGTGACATCAAAAACGCCTATGACGGCCAAAATTGAATTTTCATACATCGTACAGGAAGCAGGCTGGAAACCGATTTACGACATTCGAGCTGACAATATTGAAGAACCTGTGACACTTTCTTATAAAGCGAATATTTTTCAGCATACAGGTCAAGACTGGAACAATGTGAATTTAGTGGTTTCAACGGGGAATCCTTCTAAGAGCAACAACCGCCCTATTTTATCTCCTAATTATTTGAGCCTTATAGAACCTTATAGTACTCACTTTTTGGGTGCAGAAAAAGCGAAAAAAGAAATTGTAGGCAACCAGATGATGAACAGCATGCAAATACCCTCTAATAAAGATATGGCTCGAAGTAGAAGCAATATTTATATGGCTGATGAAGAAAGTTTGGAGATGGACGAGGATAGAACCGAAGATGTGGTATTGAATCAAAATCAACTGAATTTGTCTTTTGAAGTTAGCTCCAAACAGAGCATTCCAACGGATGGTCAATATCATTTGGTGGATTTGAAGGACTATGAAGTGGATGCCGAATACGATTACCACACTGTTCCGAAACTGGATGAAGGAGCGTTTTTGTTGGCAAAAATTACCAAATGGGGCAATTTGAACCTCTTGGCAGGGAATGCCAATATTTTCTTTGACGATACCTATATTGGTCAGTCGTATATCAATCCTGTGACGACTGCCGACACGCTTTTATTGTCGTTTGGAAGAGATGAACAGATTCAAGTAAAACGCACCAGATTGAACGATTTGAGTGAAACCAACTTCTTGGGCAACAAAAAAACGGAAACCAAAACCTACGAAATCAGTGTGCGAAACAACAAGGGTACAACGGCTCACATCGAAATCTTGGACCAAATTCCGATTTCCCAAAATGAGGATATTGAAGTAAAATTACTCGACAAAGATGGAGCAGAATATACGTCAAAGTATGGCAAGCTTTTGTGGCGTTTGGATGTTCCTGTGGGTCAGACCAAAAAATTGAAATTACAGTACAGTGTGAAGTATCCTAAGAGTAAATTGGTAGCGGGTTTGTAAAAAAGCTATCAATTTCTAAGTAGCGAATTAAAAATTCATTTAATAATCAGTTAATTATAAAACTTAATTGTTAAAATAAATTTATTAACCACTACTTACATACAATACTTGTGATATGAACTGACGGGCATGGATTTTGAATCACCAATGGCTCGTTAGTTCTATCTCTTAGCTTCCATCGCATTCCTAATCTTCACCGCTTTTTCGTAGTCTTCCTTTTCCAAAACCTCCATGAGCATTGCCTCTAATTCAGGAATCGAATAACTTGATAAATCTCCTTTTTTAGAAGCCTTCTCCTTGCTCGAACGTTTCACTTCAAC
>JBMYXW010000853.1:0-1779 GCA_049608825.1 Chitinophagales bacterium | reverse complement strand
GGACACTCACACACACACACCTATAGAGAGAGAGCAACCTTTGCGGGTTTTTATGGCGTGAATTGAATTTTTTTTTTTGCGTCTCTATCCCTCTGTTTATGCGGGTTGCGAAACTTTCTTCAATTTTTTTTCAAAATCTCGTTTGATGGTCCAAAGTTGGTCAATGATTTTCTTCAATCTCTTGTAGCGCAATTCTCTAATATTCCTTGCCGTTTTGTCTTTTACAGCCTCCTTTTCTTTGGCATTTAACTTTCTAAGATTATTTTCATTTTCCCCGAGTGCTCGGAACAAGCTATTTTCATTTTCGCTTACCGCTTTCTCGTCTTCCTGCATCAAACGCTCCCAAACTTCCTCCCTAAAAATCTGCTGACCCAATTCCCGAATATTGCGCTCAATGTTCCAACCTTTGTCTTCTTCGATTTGGGAAAATGCAAAGTTTTCGAGCCAATTGGTCAAACCATCGATTTTTCCAATATCGAGCATGAGGTGTGCGGTGATTTGGTCGAGAACGAAAGTCCTGTCCATTTCTACTTCATATCGAAGCGGCAATTTTAATTCTTTGGCGAATACCCGCAAAACTCGTTGGAAAAAACTGTCTATCGTACTGACACTGAACTCGGAATAATTGTGGAGGATGTTTTGAAGGGCAATTTTCGCATTTTTGGGAATGTCTCTTGGCTTCAATTTTGGATTTTCTTTCAATAATTGTTTTGCCAATCCTTCAAATTTTTCGTCTGCTAATAGAGAGAGGGCTTCAATGATTCTCCTTTTCATTTCGTCGGTTGCCTTGTTGGTAAAGGTTATCGCTAAAATGTTTCTAAATTCGTAGGGGCGACGAATCAATAGGCTGACATACTCTTTGACGAGCGTGTAGGTTTTGCCTGAGCCTGCCGATGATTTGTAGATGGTAAGGGGCATGGGGTTGAAGAATGATGAGTTTTGAATGGTGAATTTTGAATGTTTTGATTCACCATCCTTTGTCTGAAATTAGAAAGTAAAGATAGGTAATTTTGAATGAATGTTGAATCAGTTTCAGTCATTCAAAATTTATCATTCACCATTCAAAATTATATGGGTAGTTTGGGGCATAAAAAAAACGTCTTAGTGAGGGTTTCTCTTCAAGACGTTTTTAGGGTAGTTGTTAGAATTTAAATTCTAGCTTATTAGTAGTGTGGGGTGACGGGCTTCTTAATTTCTTAGTTTCAAGTTGTTGTTGTTATTTGCAATGTAAAAGTATAATAAAAAAAGATATTCTTATCTTTAATAGTAGTGAAAGGGAATTTTTAAGGTATGAATGGGGGGGGATGCCGATAAAGCAAATATCGGTTATCTTTGAATCAAAATTATTGCTTTGTAAAATATGAAAATACACAAACGTTCGGGTTTATCATTGTTTCTGCTAATAAGTAGTTGTCTGGTACTGCTTTTCGATTCATGTGTGAATGAAGATGGATGTACAAATGTGACAGCATTGAATTATGACCCTACTGCCGACCAAGACGATGGCTCTTGTATTTATAGACTTGCTGTGCCTGCGATTTATGAGTTTGAACGAGGAGACAGTACTGTGGTTGTGTTTGAAGGAGGTATAGGGAATACGGTTTTTTACGAAGCCGCAAGTGTGAGAAATTTGTTAATCAGCAACTTGGACGATTTTATTGGAGATTTGGGAAACGTAGGGGGGACTCGTATTGAAGTAAGTGATTTATTAGATTATTATGAAACAAGTGGATTGACCGAACTCATTTTAACGCCTACAATTGGTTTTTTGCCGCTTCA
>JBMYXW010000852.1:0-1791 GCA_049608825.1 Chitinophagales bacterium | reverse complement strand
ATATTTCAACTTAATTCCGACTGATTTGTTAATTGACCTTTATGAATAAAAAACCAATCAACCATTCCATTAAACTTTTAATATGAGTTGGGTAGTTAATTTTTTCAGTTCTTCCGTTGGCAAAAAAGTTATAATGAGTCTAACAGGCTTATTCTTATGCCTGTTTTTGGCTATACACATGTCAGGGAATTTTTTATTGTTGCAGAATGACGGGGGAGTAGCCTTCAATGAATACACGAAGTTCATGACAACTTTTGCTCCTGTCAAAGTTGTTTCTTGGGTCACCTATGCTTTCATTCTTTTTCACATTATAGATGGGCTTATGTTGACACTCAGTAATCGCAAGGCAAGACCTGTCAAGTATGCTGTGTCTAAACCTTCTAATTCTTGGCAGTCTCGTAATATGGGATTATTGGGAGTAATCATCTTATTCTTTTTGGTCGTACACCTCAAGAGCTTTTGGTTTGAAATGAAGTTTGGAACTATTCCGATGGATGTTAAAGGCAACAAAGATTTGTATCAAATCGTATATGCCGCATTTTCACAATGGTGGTATGTAGCCATATACTTGGTTTCGTTGGTAGCGATAGGACTTCATTTATCACATGGATTCCAAAGTGCTTTCCAATCATTAGGATTGAATCACAGCAAATACAATCCATTTATCAAAGGATTTGGTTTGTTGTTTTCGATAGTCATTCCCTTAGGATTTGCCATTCAGCCCATTTATGTTTTCTTGAAGGCAAATGGAATGATTTAATCTGTAAACACAGAAACCTAAAAATCTCTGTGTCTCAGTGCCTCTGTGTTCATACTATTTAATTTAAAAAACTCAAATTTCATCATTCACAATTGACGAACATGAAGTTAGATGCTAAAATACCCAAAGGTCCCATTGCAGAAAAATGGTCAAATTATCGCTCCAAAGTTAACCTCGTAGCTCCCAACAATAAGAGACGAATTGAAGTAATCGTTATTGGTTCTGGTTTGGCAGGAGGTGCTGCTGCTGCAACACTCGGTGAATTGGGTTATAGCGTGAAATGTTTTTGTTTTCAAGATTCTCCACGTCGTGCGCATTCTATCGCTGCACAAGGAGGGATCAATGCCGCAAAAAATTATCAAAACGATGGTGACAGTGCTTACCGTTTGTTTTACGACACTGTAAAAGGAGGAGATTATCGTTCACGAGAGGCAAATGTTTATCGTTTGGCACAAGTGAGTACCAATATCATCGACCAATGTGTCGCACAAGGTGTTCCCTTTGCGAGAGAATACGGTGGATTGTTGGCAAATCGTTCTTTTGGAGGAGTACAAGTTTCTCGAACCTTCTATGCAAGAGGTCAAACAGGACAGCAATTGCTTTTAGGCGCATACAGTGCTTTGAGCCGCCAGATTGCAGCAGGAAAAGTGACGATGTACAACCGACATGAGATGTTGGAATTGGTGATGATTGACGGCAAAACAAGAGGGATTATTGCTCGAAATTTGATTACAGGCGAAATCGAACGACATGGCGCACATGCTGTTGTATTGGCATCAGGTGGTTATGGAAACGTATTCTACCTTTCGACCAACGCAATGGGTTCTAATGTAACCGCAAACATGAAAGCCTACCGAAAAGGCGCATTTTTTGCAAATCCATGTTACACACAGATTCACCCAACGTGTATTCCTGTAACAGGCGATCATCAATCGAAACTGACTTTGATGTCGGAATCGTTGAGAAATGACGGTAGAATTTGGGTTCCAAAGAAAAAAGAAGATGCCGAAGCTATTCAACGTGGCGAAAAA
>JBMYXW010000851.1:0-1793 GCA_049608825.1 Chitinophagales bacterium | reverse complement strand
GGCTGCAACAGGTGAACTTCAAAACGCAAGCAGTGTTTTGACCAGTGAACAACGAAGCCGCCTCCAAAAAGCAAAAACGGCTAAAGAGCCTGTTTTGATTATCACACAAGCCGAAGCGGAGGCAAATGAAAGCTCTCGTTCGACTCAAAAAAAGACTTGGCAATACAAAGCAAACAATGTACGAGATTTTGCCATTGCAGCTTCTCGCAAATTTATATGGGATGCAATGGGTGTTCGATTGGGCGGAAAAACGGTGATAGCACAATCACTTTACCCAAAGGAAGGCAATCCACTTTGGGGAAGATTTTCAACCAAAGTAGCAGCCCATACCCTTCTCACTTATTCCAAATACACCTTTGACTATCCCTATCCCGTAGCCACTTCGGTTCACGCCAAAACAATGGGCATGGAATACCCCATGATTTGCTTCAATTTTGGTCGCCCCGATGAAGACGGCACCTACTCCGAATATGTAAAAAATCGAATGATTGGTGTAATTATACACGAAATTGGGCACAATTTTTTCCCAATGATTGTCAATTCAGACGAACGACAATGGGCATGGATGGACGAAGGATTGAACACTTTTTTGCAGTACTTAACCGAACAAGAATGGGAACACGGTTTCCCTTCCAGACGAGGCCCAGCCTACAAAATGGTCGACTACATGAAGGCTCAACACAAGGCAATGGTTCCTATTATGAGCAGCCCCAATACAATTCCCCAATTGGGCAACAATTCTTATGGTAAACCTGCAACAGCTCTCAATATTTTGAGAGAAACTGTTATGGGGCGAGAATTGTTTGATTTTGCCTTCAAAACCTACGCCCAGCGTTGGAAATTCAAACATCCTTCTCCTGAAGATTTTTTCAGAACGATGGAAGATGCTTCGGCAGTAGATTTGGATTGGTTTTGGAGAGGTTGGTTTTATTCTACTGAGCATGTCGATATTGCCATTGAAGAAGTCAAACACTTTCAAGCCAGCAGCTTGGACTTGAAAACCGAAAAGGCATTTGACAAAGAACAAGCTTTATTTTTGGAGGAAAATTATATTTCCAATATCCGCAACAAAAAAAGTACTCCCAAAACATTTGTAGAAAGAGATACTGCTACACACGATTTTTATCATAAATACGACAAGTATGAGGTCACTGAAAAAGCCCTGCTCAAATATGGCGCAAAAGTAACCACACTACCCGAAAAACTACAAAGCATCATGAAAGATGGCTGGCATTATTACGAAATCACCTTTTCCAATATTGGAGGTTTGGTCATGCCGATTATCCTTCAATTCGAGTATGCCGACAATACCAAAGAAGAAATAAGAATCCCTGCCGAAATTTGGTCTAAAAACGCTCAACAAGTCACCAAACTTTTCCCAAGTGAAAAAGAAGTCACCAGCATCAGTCTCGACCCTTATTTTGAAACTGCCGATACAGATACCTACAACAATTATTGGCCTCCAAAACCACCTGTGAACCGTTTCCGTTTGTTCAAGAACAAAAACCCTTTGGGTAATGGTAAGAATCCAATGAAAGATAGCCTAAGGGATTAATTGATTATAAAAAAAATCAAACTCAAGTATCAACCTCAAATTCAAAGCTGCACTTGACTTTGGAAAAAAAGTTAAAATTTTGCCAAAAAAGCGCAAGGCTTCAGTGTTTACTAATCAATCCCAACAAGAATTTAGGATTTCAGAGGAATCACTGAAAGATACTCCTAAACACCCAAACACAATTATCAACACAAACACAATTACCAACACAAACACAATTTTATAAAAAAATCAAACT
>JBMYXW010000850.1:0-1797 GCA_049608825.1 Chitinophagales bacterium | reverse complement strand
TTCTGCGTATAAGCACGTTGAGGATTGTTGTAAATCTCATCCGCAATGCCCATTTCTTCAATCTTACCCTTGTTCATCACAATCATCCTGTCGCTCATAAACTTCACCACCGAAAGGTCATGCGAAATGAAAATATAGGTAAACTGGAATTTTTCACGGAGGTCAATCAAGAGGTTCAAGACCTGCGCCTGAACCGACACATCCAAAGCCGACACCGATTCATCACAAATAATAAACTTGGGATTCAAGCCCAAAGCACGAGCGACACAAATACGTTGACGTTGACCACCCGAAAACTCGTGAGGGTAGCGATTGAAGTGTTCGGGAAGCATATTGCAGGTTTCGAGCAGTTCGATGACTCTATCTTTTCGTTCCGAATCATTGCCGAGGATTCCATGCACTTGCATCGGTTCCATGATGGCGTTTCCGATGGTCAAACGGGGATTGAGAGAAGAATAGGGGTCTTGAAAAATGATTTGCATTTCTTTTCGGAGGTCTTTCATATCCGATTGACTCAAATCCAAAACCGAGCGACCTTTGTAAATTATTTCACCCTCCTTTGCAGGCGCAAGACGGAGAATCGTCCGCCCCAAAGTCGTCTTCCCACAACCCGATTCACCGACCAAACCCAGCGTTTCGCCAGGATGCACATCAAAAGTCACATCGTCCACCGCCTTGACATAATCCAAAACCTTCCCAAAAAAGTTTTTCTTTGAAGGAAACCAAGTCTTCAAGCCTTTGACCTGCAAAATCGGTTCTTGTGCCATCAATCTTTCGTAGCGAGCTGAGGTTTGAGAAGGTTTGATTTCAACCGACTTAATCATTTCTTCCACCGAAGATACTTTTTCAATCATCTTGCCACTGGAATCAAAACCCATAAAATCGTTCACCGTCGGCAATTTGCTCAATCGCTTGCCCAAAGGCGGGCGACAAGCCAAAAGCCCTTTGGTGTAGGGATGTTGTGGATTGGAGAAAATATCAAACACATTGCCTTGCTCCACAATTTTGCCCTTGTACATCACAATCACTCGGTCTGCAATCTCTGCAATCACACCCAAATCGTGGGTAATAAAAATAACCGAAGAATCAATTTCACTTTTCAATTTGGACATCATTTCCAAAATCGTCTTTTGGACAGTCACATCCAAAGCTGTTGTGGGTTCGTCCGCAATCAAGATACTCGGATTGCAGGACATCGCCATCGCAATCATCACCCTTTGTTTTTGACCACCCGACAATTGATGCGGATAGGCTTTGAAAATGCGTTCGGGAGTAGGCAATTGCACTTTCTCGAATAACTCTATGGTCAATGCTTGAGCAATGGTTTTACTGACTTTTTGGTGCAATAAAATCGCCTCCATTACTTGGTCGCCACAGGTAAACACAGGATTAAGGGAGGTCATCGGTTCCTGAAAAATCATGGCGATTTCATTGCCTCGATAGGTTCGTATTTCCTTTTCGGGCAATTTGACCAAATCTACTTGCTCGCCTTTTCGATTGCTAAACAAGATTTCGCCCCCTGCAATGAAGCCTGGAGGGTTGGGAATCAACTGCATAATCGAAAGGGAAGTCACCGATTTGCCCGAACCCGATTCCCCCACAATTCCCAAAGTTTCGCCTCTATTGAGGGTAAAACTCACGTCATTGACGGCTTTCACCAATCCTTCGTCTGTCTTAAAATGCGTTTGTAGGTTGTTGACCTGTAATAGTAATTGACTCATATTGTTAAGTACTTGTACAATTTTGAATGATGAATTATAAATTTTGAATAGATTAAAAATCAATCAGTTACCAAAA
>JBMYXW010000849.1:0-1806 GCA_049608825.1 Chitinophagales bacterium | reverse complement strand
TCACATCACTTAGAAAACCTATACCTTTTGAAGCTGTCTCTGTTTTAATCTCCTTGCCACTGTCACCATAATAACTGATTCCCGAAGATCCAATAAATGCCTTTACTTGATTGGGTGTCTTTTGTAGGTATTCATACAACAAATTAGCAGTGTCAATTCGACTATCAATGATTTCTTTTTTTCGCTTATCCGTCCATCTTTTATCCGCAACTCCTGCTCCTGCCAAATGCACAATATAGTCCGCAGTATCAATCGCTCCTTCTTCAATAATGCCTTTTTCGATGTTCCATTGATAGACTTCAATGCCGTTTTTCTTGCTATTTGAGCGACTTAAGTGCGAAACCTTGTAGCCTTTCTCTATCAACAATTGACTCAATCGTGTGCCAATCAAACCCGAACCACCTGTTATCAATACGTTTTTCATAAACATTTGCTTGTAAAATTGAAGGTTAACAACATCAATATGCTCAATAGGTTGCTAATTATTTCTTATTTTTGAAACTTTTATTAATCATCGGATTAAAATTGTAATTTCAACCGATAAGAGTAGAGTATAGGTATCGGATACCTCTTAAATCAAAAATCTCGTTAAAAAACATCTTCCAAACTTCAAAAACAATTTCTTTTATGATAGGCAAATACATCAACCAAAGATTGCTGACTTCCATGTTGGCATTTACCATAATCTTCTTTTCGGGCTGTTCGTCCGATGGCGGTAGCAATGGCGGCAAAGTAGTAAGTAAGAAAGAAGGCGATAACACAGTCGTACTGCATGAGTTATCTGACCCTGATTTCTTAAATCCTTTCATTTCTTCTGCTGCAAACTCTACCTACATCGAGCTGAATATATTCCAACAATTGTTGGCTATCGACTTCAAAACGCTCGAATTGGTGGGTTCATTGGCAGTTGGTCGCCCCGAAATCAAAGAAGTAGAAGAAGGTGAATACGCTGGTGGTATGTCTTTGGCTTACGAGATTCGCCCCGAAGCGACTTGGGACGATGGCTCACCTATCATTGCAGAAGATTATATTTTTTCTATCAAGTTAGTAAAGAATCCCAAGGTAAATGCAGGTTCTGTTCGGTCTTACATTGCCTTCATTGATGACATTGTAGTAGATGCGGATAATCCCAAGAAATTCACCATTTACTCCAAAGAAAGATATATTCTTGCAGAGGTATTCAGTGGTTATTATGTGTATCAACCCAAAGCGTATGATCCAGAAGGTTTGATGAGCAAGTTCACATTGAAGGAAATGAGTGATTCAAAATTTGATGCCAATGCACATCCTGAATTGCAGAAATTTGCAGATGCCTTCAATTCTTCTAAATACGCTCGTGAAGTAGGTTTCGTACAAGGTTCTGGTCCTTACGAATTTAAAGGATGGGAAACAGGTCAGCGCATTACTTTGGAGCGCAAAAAAGATTGGTGGGGCGACAAGGTGAAAAATGCTCCTCAATTGGCGGCAAATCCCGAAAACTTGATTTACAAGATTCAAAACGACTGGACGACTGCCGTAACGGATATGAAAGACGAAGGAATGGATGTAGCAAGAGGAGTACGGTCTGGTGATTTTGTAGATTTGAGGGACAATGCTCGTTTCTCACAACTCTACAACCTACACAGTCCTACTGCATTGTCTTACGATTACATTGGCTTCAATATGAAAAATCCAAAATTGACCGACAAACGAGTACGTCGTGCGATTGCTCATTTGGTCGATAAAGACCAAATCATCAAAGTATTATTGAAGGGATTGGGAGAGCCTGTTGTTGGTCCTATTCACCCAACCAAACCTTATTACAAC
>JBMYXW010000848.1:0-1806 GCA_049608825.1 Chitinophagales bacterium | reverse complement strand
TGGACGGTGGACGGTGGACGGTGGACGGTGGACGGTGGACGGTGGACGGTGGACGATGGACGATGGACGGTGGACGAAAAATAGCGGAAACTTTGACAACGGTTGAAAACCTTGTCAACAGTTGAAGTAGAGGTGTTGGACATTCTCCAAAAGGAAAATGTTCAACACCTTTTTTATTCCCCCTTCCGCCTGTGAATCTGTGGCACCAATATCCCCACAGCCGCCCCAACGATATATCCAACAAGAACATCGGTAGGATAATGTTTGCCGCCTCTCACTCTCAACATACCTGTGATGGCAGGAACAATGGCAGCCGTTCCCCACACCAAAGGCCGGAGTTTGGAATCGGGATTGAAGTCGTGAAACATTTTAGCCGCCATAAAATAATAACCTGCGGTCATCGAAGTGTGACCTGAGTAAAATGATGAGGTTGCAGCAGGGCGTTGACGGAGTTCATAGGGAATTTCTCGGTCATAAAGGTAAGGTCTTTTGCGCTTGACCGTTTCTTTGACCAGAGCCAAAAGAGAATAGTTGATGAATCCTGCTTCTAAAAAGAAAAATCCAATTTGACCTGCATGGCTCCGGGCATTTTTGTTTGCCAATAATAGAAGGGGCGCAATCGGAGAAGTTACAAACAAAATATCGCTTGCGTGTTGTGCCTTGATACTGTTGCGTCTAACCGCCCAAGCATCAATTCCTCGCAAGGTAGTTGGGTCGAGCGCATCCAATTCATCAGTATTCAAAAAGGGTTTGTTCTTGAATTTTCGTGCTGCAATGCCGACCATCAAACCACTGCCTACAAACAAAGGAATGTCCAGTTTTCCTGTTATTGTATAGAGTTTTGAGCTTTGAGCTTTTACATTTGAAGGAGTAACGCAAGCAAAAAATAGAAAAGCGAGAATGAGTAGGTAATGAGTTTGTTTTAAAAGTTTCATGGGGTAATTATAAGGTTTTTTGTCATTTTATCTAAGTTTTGAAACTTGAAGAAATGACAAAAACGTGAGTTCAGTTGTTATTTTATAAGGTCTGATTTTTTCTGATATTCTCTAAACGCATAGGCATACGGATTTTTTTCGTCAGAAGGATAGCGGTGATAAGCCGTTCGTTCCCAAACTTCTCTGTCTAATACGGGAAAAAAAGTATCACCATCGGGTATATGGACTTCAATTTGGGTAAGGTAAATTTTGTCAACCACATCTTCCTTCAATGCCAGACGGTAAATTTGCTCTCCACCAATAACAAAGGCCTCTTCTTCTCCCCCATCTTCGGCTATCTTCAATGCTTCTTTGAGCGAATGCACGACAATACAACCTTTTGATTCCCAAGCTTTTTGTCGAGTAATAATGATATTAACCCGCCTTGGTAAGGGCTTGTTGATTCCTCCTTCCTCGTATGTTTTGCGTCCCATAATGATGTGGTGTCCTGTTGTTTTTTTCATAAAATAGCGCATATCAGCAGGTACTTTCCACGGCAATTCGCCCTCTACTCCAATCACATGGTTGTCACTTTCGGCTGCAATAATGGATACTTTCATCTATTTAATTTGTGTTCGTTAGCATTTTTTTAATGTATCAGTGTGTTAATGTATTTTGTGGAGATTTGGTTTTGAAGTGATGGGATTTGGTTAAAATAAAAGCAAAAAAAAATCCCCATAAAAATGGGGATTACTTTTTGATTCACTTTGGCTTTTTAATATTTTTTAATTGTTTTGACGTTTCTTATCTCATAACTGGTTTTGTTTCGCAATTCTTATTTTCCTACTCTGGCGTTTTTATATATTGTATTAATTTTTTTTTCAAACTAACA
>JBMYXW010000847.1:0-1810 GCA_049608825.1 Chitinophagales bacterium | reverse complement strand
AAAAACAAATGTATTTCCAAGCATTGGTGAGCAAGGCATCTGTTTATTTGTCACAACACGAATTTGAAAAAGCTTTGGCGGTCAGCAAAGAAGCTTTGGCAGTAGAAAATCACGATGCACAGGTTTATGGAGCATTGTGTGATGCAAATGTAGAATTGGGTAATTATGCGGAAGCCGTAAAAATGGCAGACAAAATGGTGAGTATTCGCCCCGATTTGCGTTCTTATTCTAGAGTTTCTTACCTACGTGAATTGCATGGTGACTACAAAGGAGCTATTGAAGCGATGAAACTGGCGGTATCTGCTGGACTTCCTGGCGATGAAGCTACGGCTTGGGCTCGCATCACTTTGGGTGATTTATACCGAAACTATGGCGACTTAGAAAATGCAACTATTCAATACAAAACGGCTTTGGGTGAACGCCCTAATTATGCTTTCGCTACGGCAGGTTTGGCTAAAATAGAAATCGCAAAGGGCAATTATGACGGAGCTAAAAAACTCTTAAATGAAGCCACAGAAGTAATGCCTGAATTCTCATTCTATGAGACATTGGCAGGTGTGAATCAGCTACAAGGAAATACAGAAGAAGTAAACAAACTCAATTCTGACTTGATTGAAATGCTACAAGAAGACCAAGAAAGTGGTCACAACATGGATTTGGAATTGTCCAACATTTACTTGACTTTGGACAACAATCCAGAAAAAGCATTGACCTATGCAGAACGTGCCTACAAAAAACGTCCCAACAACATCACGGTCAATCAATACATGGCGAAAATTTATTACAAAACAGGCAATTATGAATCAGCTTCAAAGCACATCGACAAAGCCCTCCAAACCAACTTCAAAGACCCCGAACTACTTTGTTTGGCAGGTTTGGTGAAGCACAAAATGGGTGCTAAAACGGACGGAATCGCTTTGATGAAAGAATCCATGACTTTGAATCCAAAAATGAACAATGACTTAGCAAAAGAAGCCAAAGCGATACTATAATAGAGGTTTTAAATAGATTTTATTTTTGGTTTTAAGGTAGCCCGCAATTAACAAATTGCGGGTTTTTTTTTGTGCTTTTAGGTAAAATCTTGTTCATTAACCCTAAAAGAGTTTCATCAATAACACGGGCAACACCCTGTGAATCAATCCTATTGAGATATTAGCCCTAAAAGGGCGAAAACATTCAAGCACCCTCTTTGCTTCCGTCCTTTTAGGGCTAATATTTTCCACTTCCTACTATTTCATTTCCTTCAATATCCGAAAATAAAACCACAAAGCCCCCAAAGTTGGTGAAGCTTTGAGGGCTGATAGGCTGTATGTTTTGCAGTAAAAAATGATTAGTTTTGAACAAGTATTTTTTGTCGTCAATTCAAAATTGTACAATATGCTTCAATATCTTGCTATATTTCTTGGAGGCGGTTTCGGTAGTCTTTGTCGTTTTGCTTTATCCAAATGGAACGGATACCCTACTACTCTTTTACCCATCGGTACGATTGCTGCTAACTTTTTGAGCTGCATTATTTTGGGTTTCGTAGCAGCCTTATTGATTCAAAAAGGCAACGATTTACATGAGACCTTCAAACCCTTTTTTGCCATTGGATTTTGTGGTGGATTCAGCACTTTTTCTACTTTCAGCCTCGAAACTTTTACACTACTTCAAAATGGAAATACGGCTCATGCACTGGTAAATGTAGGGTTGAGTTTGGGAATTTGTTTGGTGGCTTTGTGGATAGGGTTTTGGTTGCAGGGAAAATTATAACAATCACTCCGCCCTCAATGCCTTCACAGGATTCGCCACCGCAGCACTCACCGCCTGA
>JBMYXW010000846.1:0-1811 GCA_049608825.1 Chitinophagales bacterium | reverse complement strand
TGCTTTCGCCCTTTCAGGGCTGATATTGCCTTTTTTTCGCTTCGTAGGGCGATGCCCCACGTTATTGCCCCGTTGGGGCATCTTACACACCTTTCTGGTTCTTAGCTTGACGGCTATACCTACCTACTTCAATTGTTAATTTTCCATTCTCAATTAACTCAATCCCTCCTCTTATTTCTCGACCTCCTCGCACTCCATTTTTTCCCAAACTCCAAATCATTGTCCCAAGTCTCAAACATACTTGGTCGCTCTACAATCATCGGTTTTTGAATGACATTGACCTTGCTTTGTGGCATGAGTTCTTCGGGAATGTGTAAGAGGTTTTTGGTGCGAGTAACGGCGACATATAAGACATTGATTTCTTCCAAGAGCTTTTGTTTGGCTAAATCCTGCTCTTTGGTTTCCTTCATAATCTTCAATAAGGTAGCTTCGTTCAAAAAATCGTTTTCGAGCGTAACCACATCGTATTCCATGCCTTTGCAGCGGTGAACGGTCGAAAAAATCATGTCGGCATTGTGTTTTTCTTCGTCCACAATGTGCATGTCTTTGATGGTTTGGATGTGAGTCGGCAAAGAATTGCGGTATTTTTTGACCACATCCACCACTATTTTCATGCTTCGGTCTTCGGTTTTTTCGATGTAATCTTCCAATTCGGACATACTGTTCATCTTCCGAATCAACTTGTCTCGGATTCCCTTGCGGCGACCATTGTATAGGCTCAATACATCGTAAATAGATGCGCCTTCGTCGGCATAGGTATAGCTGTTGATATTCCCTTCAAAGTAGAGGCTTTTGATTTCCTTTTCTTCCACCGCCAATTCGATGGCTTTGACCAACAATGCCAAATTGCTGCGTGCCAAAGTCGCTTGGGTTTTCATACTTTCATTCGTACCAACGCCTTTGATGGGAATGTCTTGGTAGTTGGTGAGGTATTTTTTCCATTGCAGAATTTTGCCCGCCAAATTCGCCACATCTGCTTCAAAGCGAAAACTGTTGCTCAATTGAAAATCGGGGTAATCTACCTTTTCCAAAGAATTGACCGCATATCGCCAACCATATATTTGTTGATGTGTGTCGCCCACAATAACTTTTGTGCCTTGCTGCTTCAAAAATACCTCCAACATAGCAGGAGAAGCGTCTTGTCCTTCGTCGAATAGGATGTAATTGTAGGGCAGAACGGGATGGGCTAATTGGAATTTTTTGAGGTAAAAATCGTGGGTGATGTCTATTTCTCCTCGTTCCATTTTGGCAAGGAACAAGCGGGTGTATTGCAGGATGTCGCCATAAAAGTTTTTAACAAAAACCCTCGCTTTGGGTTCTGCAATGACATCTAAATAGTTGAGATTTTTGACCCTTTTGGCGGTACTGTTGCAGAAATAACTGACGAATTGTTGGACGTGATTGGCAATGACGTATTCGGTGTGTTTTTCTTGGTAGCCTTTGATGTCGAGCAGCTCTTTGATTTCGTGGGTTTTGTAGCCTGTGGGATTGATATTGTAGCCACTGTTTTTGACAATGTGGTGGTAGGCAAGCGAATGAGCGGTTTCGACTTGTACATTTTTGAGTCCTTTGGCGGTGAATTTTTGTATGGCTTCCAGTTTGACCGATTTGTTGAAGGCAAGGTACAGTATTCGGCTTTGCTTCGGGCGACTTTTGGCGTATTCTATCACCGTTGTCGTTTTGCCCGAACCCGCCACAGCATTGATTTTGATGTTGCCTGTACTGTGGATGATGGCTTGTTGTTGGTTGGTTAGTTTCATATTGAAGGTTGAAGTTAGGGATTTATTTTTATAGCTTGAAGGAACTTTTGA
>JBMYXW010000845.1:0-1827 GCA_049608825.1 Chitinophagales bacterium | reverse complement strand
AGAAAACAAACATTTGCTTTCTAAACAATGCCTTCAACCTCATTTTTTCACTGAACTAATAAACATCCTCATAGATGAATAATAGTACCCCAACAACCCCCAATTTCCCTGCCCTCCAACGTGCCATCCAAGAAAGAATCTTAGTTATAGACGGTGCAATGGGCAGTTTGATACAAGATTACAAATTGTCGGAAGCCGAATTTAGAGGCGAGCAGTTCAAATCGCACCACATTGATTTGAAGGGCAATAACGACCTTTTGTGTTTGACCAAGCCTGAAGTGATTGCCGAAATACACAAACGCTATTTGGAGGCAGGTGCAGACATCATCGAGACGAATACCTTCAATGGTACGCCGATTTCGCAGAAAGACTATGGGCTGCAAGACTATGCTTATGACATCAACTTTGCGGCGGCACAAATCGCCAAAGCAGCAGCCGTAGAATACACCGAAAAGAATCCCGACAAACCGAGATTTGCAGCAGGTGGCTTGGGACCTACGAATGTGACGGCATCTCTTTCACCCGATGTCAATCGCCCTGCTTACCGAGCCGTAACTTTTGACGAAATCAAAGATGCTTACTACATCCAAGCAAAAGGCTTGATGGATGGAGGCTGTGATATGTTTTTGGTCGAGACGGTGTTTGATACCTTGAACTGCAAGGCGGCATTGTATGCGATTATGGAACTGTTTGAAGAAACGGGAAAGGTATTGCCGTTGATGGTGTCGGTGACGATTGTGGACCAAAGTGGACGCAATTTGTCGGGACAAACGATTGAAGCGTTTTACAATTCGGTCAGTCATGCACCTTTGTTTAGTGTCGGAATCAACTGTTCTTTGGGGGCGACTGAGATGCGTCCTTACATTGCAGAATTGTCCAAAATAGCTGATTGTTATATAAGTTGCTATCCGAATGCAGGTTTGCCGAATGCTTTTGGAGGTTATGATGAGCAGCCCAATGAAACGGCACATTTGATTGAAGAATTTGCCAAAGATGGTTTGGTGAATATTGTAGGTGGTTGTTGTGGAACGACTCCCGACCACGTTGCCCACATTGGAGAGCATGTGGAGGGATTGAAGCCGAGAGTTCGTTCTACGGTTGAGCCTTTGTTGAGGTTGAGTGGAATGGAGGCTTTGACGGTTTATAAGGACA
This sequence comes from Chitinophagales bacterium, assembly GCA_049608825.1. Taxonomy (GTDB): domain Bacteria; phylum Bacteroidota; class Bacteroidia; order Chitinophagales; family UBA2359; genus JAUHXA01. Next base: position 675 of record JBMYXW010000845.1, on the reverse strand, counting down.
GCAATTTTGTGAATATTGGAGAGCGAACGAATGTGACGGGTTCTCGAAAGTTTGCGAGGTTGATTAAGGATGAAAAGTATGAGGAAGCTTTGTCGGTGGCGAGGCATCAAGTGGAAGGTGGAGCGCAGTTGATTGATGTGAACATGGACGAAGGGATGTTGGATTCGGAGGCTGCCATGCCGCATTTTCTGAATTTGATTGGTTCTGAACCTGATATTGCCCGTTTGCCGATTGTGGTGGATTCGTCGAAGTGGACGGTGATTGAAGCGGGCTTGAAGTGTTTGCAGGGAAAGGGCGTGGTCAATTCGATTTCATTGAAGGAAGGAGAAGAAATTTTTATTGAGCAAGCCAATAAGATTCGCAAGTATGGGGCGGCAGTGATTGTGATGGCTTTTGACGAACAAGGGCAGGCAGATTCGGTGGAGCGAAAGGTAGAGATTTGCCAAAGGAGCTATGACGTGCTGACCCAAAAAGTGGGTTTTCCGCCACAAGACATTATTTTTGACCCCAATATTTTTGCTGTTGCGACAGGTATTGAAGAACACAATGGCTATGGTTTGGCATTTATTGAAGCGACTCGACAGATTAAAAAACTCATGCCTTTGACCAAAATAAGTGGTGGGGTGAGCAATGTATCTTTCTCATTTAGAGGGAATAACCCTGTGAGAGAGGCGA
>JBMYXW010000844.1:0-1835 GCA_049608825.1 Chitinophagales bacterium | reverse complement strand
GCGTCTGACATTCCTGCCAATAACAACATCTATAAATTCTCAAGAGGTACTCTATTAATTCGAGCAGCTTATGAACTAGAACAAACAGGTTTTGTAGATATTGAGAATCAGGTGGATAAGATTGACAATACTGAAAGTAAATACAGTTATCCTAAGCAAATTCAAAATTTTGCCTCTCAAATCCGTGACAACCAATCAGCCAATCAAAAAACAAAAAACAGATATTTAAACTTTGTGAGTTTTAATAGAGAACTCTACCGTTTAGAAAATAAGGGCAAAAATTCAGAAATAGCATCTGAGATTCTCCAAAAATTAGAGCAAGAAAAAAACATAGCTAACAAAGCTTGGTTGCGACAAAAAATCGAACTCTATGTTTCATAAAACCTACTGTTATTTGCAATAACCAAACACTTTACCATTATATTTTCTCAAAAAAAGTATTTATGGTAAAGTGTTGTTTGGAATATAATCGGTTATCAGATAATCAATCTAAAACATCAATTATTCCTACCCCTCCATCATTAACAGGTCCGCCCCCTTTCACCATTTCGGGACGTTCTATTTCAAAAGAATTGAAGCTTTTCAACCCCATGTTTTCATCAGTAGTTGACATACCTTCTCCATTAAATATTTGATTCGTTTTCATATTGATTAAAATTTTATGTTAAAAAATAAATTGTGTTTATACCTCTAAAACCACTCTATACTTATTCATGTCTCAGAAAAGGCGAAATATGACATAGATGGTTTATTCTTCCAAAAAAACATTTTAAGCGCAAAACATTTCACAATCAGTCGATTATATTCGTTTCAATAATTGATATACCTTCTCCACTAAACTTTTGATTCGTTTTTAAATTAACTTCAATTTTCGTTGTGAAAAGTATTCGGAGTAAATCTGTAAGAATCACTCTCTATATGCTAATGCCGCAAAAAAGCTAAAGTGTGACATCGAAAAAAAATATTTTTAAATTGATTACAATTTGGAGGAATTTTTAGTGTATTCAACAGTTTTTGTGAATTGGTACAAGCCTACTAATTTTAAAAGTTCTTTTTTGTTTTCATTGTCAAGCAATTCTTTCATTAAGCTGCTGTTTTTGAGACCGTTTACTTTGGAGCGAGTGCCTATATTTTCAAGCATTCTTTTGAGTTGTTGTTGAAAGTGTCGATAGATATAAGGAAGTTTTGATAGATTCCTATTAGCTTTGTATTTACAATCAATCAAAGAGTATGACTGCAAAAAGACAAAAACTACAATCAACACCTTCACTAAAATTTTGGTGGCTCACTTTGGGAGTAGTCTTACTTTTGACCTTTGTAGTCTTTTTTCCTTCCCTTCAAAATGGTTTTGTCAATTACGATGACACCGTTTATGTTTATGAAAATCCTTATATTCAGTCCCTTTCGAGCGAAAATCTCCATCAGATATTCACCAAGCCGATGGCGCACAATTACCATCCACTCACGATGTTGTCTTTGGCGGTGAATTACCATTTTTCGGAATTGAATCCATTTGGGTATCATCTCACCAACTTATTGCTGCATTTAGCCAATGTGTTTTGGGTATTTTGGTTGGTGTTTTGGTTGAGTGGGAAGCGTATCGAAATGTCGGTGATAGTCAGTTTGTTGTTTGGGATTCATCCGATGCATGTAGAATCAGTGGCTTGGATTGCAGAGCGAAAAGATGTCCTGTATGCTTTCTTCTTTTTGCCAGCCTTAATCGCCTATATTCGCTACATCAAAACCCGAAAATGGAGCTTTTTGGTAGCCAGTTTATTGCTATTTACCTTTTCGCTCTTTTCCAAACCTGCTGCTATCATATTGCCTTTGTTGCT
>JBMYXW010000843.1:0-1839 GCA_049608825.1 Chitinophagales bacterium | reverse complement strand
AATCATGTGACATGGGTGATGAAGATGCTTGTCAAGCAATAAGAGAATATATGTGAAAATTATAGTATTAAATCATTTGATTTAAGTGAATTTAGAAAATTTATTCAAAAACTTTTGACAAAATTTTCAAAAAAAGGGCAGCAAACTTTCTCGTTTACTGCCCTTTCTAAAAGATTACCTAATATTCAATAACCTCTAAAACAACTTCCGATACAACACCACCTCCGAAATATTGCTCTCCGAACTCTCCAAAGTCACCCTTACATACCTCGTCCGAACATTCTCCACAAGCCCTTTCCAAAGCCCATAACTCTCCAAGTGGTCACTAAACAATTCCGTCCAATCACCAGGGGCACCAACCGAAATAGTAATGTCCCCTTTGCTGTCCATGTCACGGATATAGAACTTCGTCAAATCCGTTTCTTCGCCCAAGTCAATGTAGGCATGAGCAGGATAAGAAACATTGCCATCCGTAGAAGGTCTCCAGATAGTCGTAGGCGTACCACCTTTGTTGGCAGGTTCACCCGCTATGGTTTGTTCATCCAACAGCAATTGAGCATTACCTTTACCAGATTCATTCACAATCATTGAAGGAGTCAAGGTCATTTTGGTGTCCAAAGTGTGGCGGATAGGCAATTCATTGTAGTTACCAGCCATCACAAAAACAGGGCGTTCGCTCACATTGATATTCACTCGATTGTTGGCGATAGACAGTTGATTCACCACACCATCCTTGTCACCATGCTGCATTTCTACCAAATAAGCATTGTTTTCACCATTCAATTGAAGGCTGTAATTGTTTACCGTAGTGCCATCGCTTGTAGGCGACCAAACAGCGTACAATGCATCTCCACTTTCTTTGTGGCGAAATTGGTAAATCCATACATTCGGGTTGCCGCTTGGGATTTCCTTTTCAAAAGCCATACCTGTGAAGCGGTTTTTCATGGTGTAAACATAGTACCAACTTGGTTTTGGAGTCCAGTCACCTTTTGGTCCCATCAACCCACACGTTTGGAACAAGTAGGGAGAGTTGGCGGCTACATCTCTAAGCATGTACATCGCTGCTTTATCTACGCCTGCTGCTGCCAAAGCCAAGTAAGAACGAACCATCCATTGACCTTGTACTTCTTCGCTGCTGTATGAACCGATGTTTGGCGCACCTTGGATAGATTCAGAATTGGAGTCGTAGCCAAATTCAGTAATCCACACCTCAACACCTGGTAAATAACGGTCACGGTAGTCCACAAATTTTTCCATCACACCTTTCAAATCATCCGCTTCTGGGCTGATACCGACCGAACCCAAACTGCGTTGTGCTTCTCCGTCATTGCAGTAGTGATGCACGTTGATGACATCCAGTGGGAAGTCGCCTCCTCTGTGGTGGTCACTCCAAAATTTGAGGGTGCGAACGTGGTCCAAGTGTGGAACAGCGACACCACTCATCACTACTTTTGCAGTTGGGTCAGCTGCTCTGATACCTTTGTTGGGTCCCAATGCGCCCAAATGTCCGTCTGCGTCCGCACTTGCCATTGCAGCATATTCATAAGGCGTAAAGTAGGCTTTGCGGTTCATCCACCAAGCATCTTGCTCGTTCCAGTTCTCGAAGTATTTCAAGACTCCCAAACCACTGACTCTTGGTTGGTCAGCTCTCAATTTCAAATTGCTGTCGGCTACTTTGGTGTGTCCAAATCTTGCAGCGAATTGATACATGTAGTCTGCGTGTTCGATGTAAGACATCGGGTCAGTGGCATCTCTGCCGTCCAATACAGGTTTTTCGTCCAGTTTCCATTCTTCGTAGCCTGTCATGAAGAGCGTTGAGCGCAACAAAGAAGGCGATAC
>JBMYXW010000842.1:0-1851 GCA_049608825.1 Chitinophagales bacterium | reverse complement strand
ATCACTTCTTATTGCAGCTTATCGCAGCACAGGGTTTAAACCCTGTGCTGCGATAAGAACAAGACTAAAATTTGGAATTTCCAACCTTAATTGGATTACCCAAAATACCCGTTTATTTTTTGTATCGTAATAAGGAGTTGTGAGACGCTCGCTTTTCGTTTTCTACAAATATTTGACTCCAAAAGGAGTCATAAACAAAAGCTGCCACTTATTAGCTTCATGCCGTACTTAGAGATACGAAATATTCCTTGATGGCAATCAACCAAATTTTCAAAGAACCAAAATTAATACATTCGTGCCTATGTTGCCTTACCTAAAATCCGCTTCAAGAATTTCCCTCTCCTGTTTTCTTTTTGTAGCCATGATGTGTCATACGCCTGCTATTTTTGCCCAAGGTTATTATACTACTTTCGGACAAAATCGGGTGCAGTACCATGATTTTGAATGGTCTTACTACGAAGCACCTAATTTTCTCGCCTACTTTTATCAAGGTGGACAACAGTTGGGCAAATTTGCGGTGATGGTGGCAGAATCCAATTTGGAAGAGATTGAAGCAAAATTGGAATTTAAGGTGAACCGAAAGGTCGAAATCATGGTTTACCACAATCTTTCGGATTTGAAGCAAAGCAACATTGGTCAAGGAGTTCAAATCAACAATACGGGCGGTGTGACCAAAATCATTGGCAACAAAATGTTTGTATCCTTTGACGGTGACCACAATCGTCTGGCAGAACAAATCAAAGAAGGAATTGCAAGGGTTTTTCTCGAAAACATGATTTATGGCGGCAATATTCAAGAAGTCCTTCAAAATGCGGTATTGCTCAACTTGCCTGATTGGTTTGTGAATGGGATGGTATCGTATGTGGGTGAAGAATGGAGTACAGAAATGGATGCAAGATTGCGAGAATTTGTGGAGAAAGACAAACTCAAAAACTTCAATAAACTAAACGCAGAAGAAGCAACTTTTGCAGGACATGCTTTGTGGCACTATATCGCCCAGATGAATGGAGAATCTTCTATTCCCAATCTCTTGTATCTGACCCGAATCAATCGAAGTTTGGAAAGCGGTTTTTTGTTTGTATTGGGAAATACGGTCAAAAATACAATTGCAGAATTCAACGAATATTACACCAATCTTTATGCTTCTGAAGACAGCAAACGCATAGCATTTGACGAGGAAAACCAATTGATTCGCACCAAAAGAAAGGTGAAAAGGAGAGGTACTTTGTACGATGAAGTGAAAGTCAGCCCCAATGGTCAATACATCGCTTATACTACGGACGAAAAAGGACGGCACAAAGTCTATTTGTACGATACACAAACGAATACCCAAAAAGTAATTCTCAAAAATGGTTTTCGGTCTTTCAAGCAACCCACCGAAACCCGCTATCCTTTGTTGGCGTGGGACAAACGCAGCCAAAAAATCGCCATCGTGTATGAACGAAGAGACAAGGTAAAATTGGTGGAATACAGTCTTTTGGAGGATGAAATAACTCCATGGGACGACATGAACAAGTTCCAACAAGTTTCGGATATTGGATACATGGATGCTTCTGACAAGTTGATTCTTTCGGCAGTATCGCAACAGGGAGAATCTGACCTCTATACCTATTTCATTCCCAATACCAAAACAAAACGACTGACCAAAGATTACCATGCCGATTTAGAGCCTCGGTTTGTGACCATCAATGGGATTCGTGGAATCGTCTTCAAGTCCAATCGCTACAATGATACATTGAAGGTAGAAAAATTGGACAGCATTCCCCCAACCAATAACTACGATTTGTTTTTCTACGACCTTGCAAAAGACAAAGAACAGGTTTTGACGAGAATCACCAATACACCTATTTC
>JBMYXW010000841.1:0-1859 GCA_049608825.1 Chitinophagales bacterium | reverse complement strand
TGGACAATTGGCAAACTTTGGGGCGAAAGTTTGCGGAAAAATACCATGTTTTTTTGATTGACCAACGAAATCATGGAAAATCTCCACACAGTTTGGAATTTGATTATTATTTGATGGCAGAAGATTTGGTGGAGTTTATGGACGAACATGACCTTGAAACAGCGCACTTGATTGGTCATTCGATGGGCGGCAAAACAGTAATGCAGTTTGCAGTCGATAATCCCAATCGTGTCGAAAAGTTGGTAGTTGTTGATATCGTTCCCGAAAATTACCCAGCAGGACATGAAGATATTTTCAAAGCTCTTTTTGAAGTTAAGATTGATGGACTTCAATCTCGGAGCGAAGCAAATCAAACACTGATTCCCTTGGTAGAAGAGGAAGGCGTTCGCCAATTTTTACTGAAAAATTTGGCTCGAAACAAACCGAGTGGCTATCGTTGGAAGTTCAATTTGCAAGCGATTCACTTCAATTACTCCAATATCATTATCAATTCACTGACTGATTTTGATGTTTTTGAAGGGGAAACTTTGTTTGTGAAAGGTGGAAAATCAGAACGATATATGCAAATCGAAAAAGCAGAGAGAATTATTTCAAAGCATTTTCCAAACGCTAAAATTGAAGTGGTGGAAGACGCAGGGCATTGGGTTCATGCAGAACAACCGCAAGCGTTTTTTGACGTGGTGAGTGGGTTTTTACTTCTATGATACTCTCTATTTTTTTTGTAAGGCGATAAAAACAAAGGATATACAAAAAAGCGTTTTTTTTTGAGTGTAATCGTTTTTTTTTGCTTTTTGAATAAAAAAAATTGACAATTTGTAATTAATAGTTTATTTTAGCAGAAACCTTAACTAAATTCCTTTTGTAACCCTTTAAAAACTCTAAGATGAAGAACTATTATTTTTTCAAAAACACAACTATTTTATTTATTTTTACTGCATTTTTTTGCCCCAATTTTGGTTTTGCTCAACCTTTTGGTTGTGGTAATGATATTATTATTGGAAACGAAATTCATATTGTAGGCGACTGTAATGTAGTGAGTGGAGGCTCTATTTCGATTACTCAAAATATAGTAATTCACACAGGAGCACACTTGGATTTAACCTTTACCTATCTTCGCATGTCAAGAGATACGAGGATTATTGTAAGACATGGTGCCTCATTAAGGCTTTCACAATCAAGCATTACAGGAAATCCTAATTGGATAGGGGTAGAGGTATGGGGAAGCCCAACAGCAACTCATCCTACAAATAATGTAGATATTATTAATGATGTATATCCCAGTAATGATCCTGCTGTTGCACAAGGGCAACAAGGAACAGTTTATTTGAATAGAGCTATTATTGCAGATGCCCATAATGCTTTTGCCACTAAAAGCTATACACAAGGAGGACAATGGGGTGGAATTATCATAGCTGAGAACTTTACTACTTTTAGAGACAACAGGCGAACAGTAGAATTCTTGCAGTTTCTACAGGATAATATTAGTTCTTTCACAGAATGTGATTTTTATTTTAATTACTTTTCACCAGGTTCGTTTGCAGATAGTGATTTTAAAAACTTTGTAAGTATGTGGGATGTTCATGGAGTAGAATTTATAGATTGTAATTTATTTTTGCCTGAAACCTTTGAATTAGAACCTAATAAACGTGCCTTTTACAGTATCAATGCAGATTACCTGTTTACCGAAGGTTCAATAGTAAATACACCAAAAGGACTTGTAGCTGATGATACACAAACTACTACAGGGAGTATAGAAATAACGGATAATCGTTTTTTGGGTAGAAGTTATTTTGGTACTTTATGGACAGGTGTTCAAAATGGAGTTTTTGTTGACAATGATTATTATTTTTCCATAACAA